>JADZBY010000669.1 GCA_020851855.1 Anaerolineae bacterium | reverse complement strand
TTGGCAGCGGCCTTTGCGTCAGCGTTCCCCACAGCGAATCTCTACCCTGGTTCAGGCTGATGAAGTCGAGCAGGTGCGCCCCAGGGACGGGCAGTCTCAGGCCATGTGCGTCCGTCGTCTGCAACGTATTGGGGATCATGCCGCCGGCCAGCCAGAAGGCGGCGAAGAAGGGATACATCCAGCGGCGAATGCCCAGCAGCGTTTGCAGCATCCAGATCAGGCCCGTGGCAAAGGGAATCATCAGCAGCGGGATGCCGAGCACGCGCCATACCGTATCGGATTCAAGGCGTGCGCGCGGTGCGATGGCGAGCACGACCAGCGGCGCAATCAGCAGGCTGGCCACCGTCGTGCCGGTCGCCAGCCAGCGCGCCAGGGACACCTCAAGGCCCGTCGGCAGCGCCAGTTCCAGCGCCTCGAAGCGGTTGCGCGCTACACGCGTCGCCTGAAAGCCGGCAAAGAACAGCGCGATCAGGCTGATGATGCCCCCGATGAATCCAGAGAGGCCGGCGAGGAAAGCGAAATCGTTGCCGGAATACTGGGCGATGATGAACACGCTCCAGATGGCCAGGAAGACAAGGTAGCTCCAATGCGAGACGGTGAGGCGCAACTCCAACACGTACACCGCCCAGAATCGCCGCAGCGCGTTATCAGGCATGGCGCATCTCCTTCTCCTCGGCGCGGGACATGGCAGCGATGTAGCCCTCTTCCAACCCGGCTGGCGCGGGCGCGCCGCGTTTCAACGGATTCTCGCGTGCCACTACGCGAACCTGCATGTGGCCATTGACCGCGCGACTGCTGACGATGCGGTATGCACTCTCCAACGTCTCGTATTCGCGCGGCTCGATTTCCAGTTGCCAGACATGCCCCTCGGCGTGGCGGAGTAACTGGTCAGGCGTGCCGCTGAAGATGACTCTGCCCTGCTTCAACACCGCGACTGCCGAGCAACTCGCCTCGATGTCGGCAACAATATGTGTGGAGAGCAGGACGGTGCGCTGCCCGGAGAGGTGCGTCAGCAGGTTCCGGAACCGGATGCGCTCTTCCGGGTCCAGCCCGGCGGTCGGCTCATCGACGACGATCAACTGGGGGTTGCCCAGCAGCGCTTGCGCAATGCCGAGGCGCTGTTTCATGCCGCCCGAATAGCCGCCCACGCGCCGTTTGGCGTCCTTCGTCAGGTTCACCTGTTCGAGCAGGGTGCTGATCTCACGCTGGCGCTCGGCTCGAGACAACCCCTTCATCGTGCCAATGTAATCGAGCAGCTCGTAGGCGTTCAAGCTCCTGTAAAAGCCGAAATCCTGCGGGATGTAACCGAGATGGCGGCGCACAAAACCGGGATCGCGCATCACATCCTTCCCGCCCACCTTGACCTGACCCGATGTCAGCGGCAGCAGCGTGGTGATGATGCGCATCAGCGTTGTCTTGCCCGCCCCATTTGGCCCCAGAAGGCCGAACATGCCGCGCTCGATGTGGAGCGATACGTCATCCAGCGCACGCACGCGGCCAAAGTCCTTGACAAGATGCTCGATTTCAATGTCCATTCGTGTTCACTCCTCGCCGTGTTCTGAGAGTAAGACGAGTTCGTGTACCGGAAGGTTCAATACTGGTGTACCGCGTATGGCGACGCGAGCTTTGCAGCGCTGTGATCGCAGCCGAACCTGGGTGCATACCCGGAGACAGTGCGCTGCGCAAAGCGAACACGCCGCGTCACCGTGGCGGCGGCGCGGCGTGTTCTTGACGCCGAATCGTATGGTCGTCTCGCCGGCGCAAAAAAGCCCCGGCGTTGTTACGTCGGGGCCTCTCAACCAGCTATTCTGCTTCGACATGGAACGAATGCGCCGCCGCGACAGCCCAAAGGTCTGTGCGAGGGCAAGAACACCGTCGCCCGCATTTTTCGGGCGCAGACGAGGGTCCTGCTGGGTGACCGGAGGGACTCGAACCCTCGGCCTTCTGGGCCACAACCAGACGTGATAACCACTTCACCACGGTCACCGTAAACGGGAGCAGTATATCATAGCTCGCCGCACCCCGGCAAGGGCATTTCTCCTGGTTCGCAGGGTTATCGCACCAAAATCGACTGAGATCGCCCCACGCTGAAGCACGGGGCTGAAGCGGCCAAGCCCGAATGGGCTTTGCACATTCAGCCCGGTCGCTTCAGCGCCGGGCGGGCCTGATGCGGCGTCGATCCATCCAGTTTGATGCGTTTGCCCTGTCCCGGCTCGCCTTTCTAACAGAACATTTATTCTATCTGGCACTAGTCCCGCGTACCGGCTTGTGGTATGATTCAACCAGCCATTTCGCCGCAGCACAGCGCCTTAGAACGGCCATGACGCGGGCGACCGGCTGCCGAAAATGCTTGAGTCTGAGTGAGCGGGGTACAGGGCGATGTCAAACAGAACCGTGTTTGGGTCGGGTCCCAAACGAGACGAGGACGACGACGAGGACGAACGCCCCGCCGGCGGGTCGTCGAGTTCCGCGCCCTTCGCCTCGCGCCAGCAGTTTGGCCGCTCCGAAGAACGCAAAACGGGCAACTCGCCCTCAAGTCCCTCGTCTGCCGGTTCGGGTGGGCAGCGTCCGCCCGTGTTTGGCAGCGGCGGGAGCGGCAGCGGCGGTAGTCAGGGCGGCTCCGGCGGCTCCGGCGGCTTCAGCTCGCGTCCTGGCGACCCGGCGCGGCCCGGCAGCGGCACAGGCAGCTTCCCGCGTCCCGGCCAGGGTAGTGATCGCGGCGACCGCGGCGAGCGGAGCGACCGCGAGGAACGCTCCGGATCGGGCACGGCCAGCTTTGGCCGTCCCTTCGGATCGGGCGGCTCCGGCGGTTCCGGCGGTCCCGGTAGCGGCGACCGTCCGAGCGGCGGAACAGGCGGCTTCCCACGGCCTTCTGGCGCTCCCTTTGGCGGCGGCGACCGTGACCGAGACAAGGACCGGGATCGGACGGGCGGCCCTGGCAGCAAGCCCGCTGATAAGGACGAAAAGTCCGGCGGCGGCGGCGGCCTCTTCTCCCGCCCTTCTGGCGACCGCGATAAGGACAAAGACAAGGACAGGGGCAGCAGCAAACCCGCCGACAAAGACGACAAGGCGGGCGGCGGCCTCGGCGGCGTGTTGGGCCGGCTTGGCCGCGGCGACAAGGGCGACAACAAGGACAAGAAAGACGACGCCAAGGCCGCACCCGCTAAACTCGGTCCGGCAGGCGGCAAGCCCGACGACAGGGGCAAGAAGGATGCCGGCGAAAAGCAGGGCGGCGGCCTCGGCGGCTTGCTCGGCGGCTTGCGGCGCGGCGGCGACGAATCGGGCAAGAAACCGGATGCCGCCAAACCCACCCCGCTCAAGGGCGGCGCGCCGGGACAGTCTGGCCAATCCGGGGAACAGAAGGGCGGCGGATTCCTGAATCGCCTGGGCCGGGGCGGGGACAAGAAAGAAGAACCGCCCAAGCCCGGCGCGCCTGCCCCGCTCAAGTCGCCCGGCGCAGCCAAACCGGCGGACAAGCCCGGCGACAAACCCCAGGGCGGTCCGCTCAGCGGCATTGGTGGATTGCTCAACCGCAACAGGGGCGATGCGCCCAAAGACGCCGACAAAGACAGGGGCGGCGCGCCAAAGATCGGGACCGGGCCGCTCGGCGGCGGCGCGGGCAGCGGTACGGGCGGCGGAACATCCGGCGCATCCGGCTTCCAGCCGCGCGCCACGGGCCAGATGCCCACGCCGGGCGCAGCAGGCAAACCGGGCGGCCCGGCGGCCATCGGCGGCGCAAAACCCGATGCCAAAGCCGACTCGAAAGCGCCCGCCAAAGCCCCAGACAAGGGCAAAGCGGCAGGCGCGGGCGGCGGCGGGATCGGCGCGCGCCTGGGCAGCCTGTTCCGGCGCGGCGGGACCGGTGCGGGCACGG
>JADZBY010000668.1 GCA_020851855.1 Anaerolineae bacterium | reverse complement strand
GCCTGGGCCAGCGCAAGCAGCGCCGTGGCGATGTCGTTCGGGCGGCCCTGCCGTTCCGCGATTTCCAGGCAGCGGGTGAAACAGTCCACCGCCTGCGCCGTCTGGCCGCGATAGAGCGCGATCGCGCCGAGCACGTTGAGCGCCTGACTGGCGTGCCGCTCGTCGCCCAGGCGAGTCAGGATGTCCAGGCTGTGCTGCAACAGGCGCTCGGCGGCATCATAGTCGCCCCGATCCTCGGTGAGCGAGCCGAGCGCGTACAGGGCGCGCCCTTCGAAGAGCCGGTCGCGGGCGGCGCGCGCCGATTCGTACAACTGGCGGGCGCAGCCTTCCGCCGCGTCGAGCGCGCCAAGCTGGGCGTGCGCGAGAAAGAGGTAAAAGAGAAAGACGCGGGCAGATTTTTCGTCGCCAAGCTGCCGCGAGATGCTCAGCGCGCTCTCCAGCCAGCGGATGCGCTCCTGCGGGTGCTGCCGGATGGCCAGAATGTCCAGCCCGGCCAATGCGAGCTTGAGGAACAGCCGCGCCACGTCGGGATTATTCGCCGCCAACGACGCGGACCAGTCCAGCCACTGCGAGATTTGCGCCAGATCGCGGTCAAAGCTGCCCAGCGCCGCGCCCACGCTCTCCTGGCCGCGCTGGAAGACGAGCGCCGCGCTTCGCAGAGAGCGCAGGTAGTGGTCGCCCAGCCGCAAGCGCGCCGTGCGGCTGGCGTCTTGCGCGGTGAGGGTGTGCGTTATCGCGCTCACCGTCCCGCCGCCTCGTTGAGCAGTGTGCGGGCGTGCGCCACGAGCAGCGCGTGCAACTGGAATCTGCCGCCGCTGACCGGTTCGAGCAGGCCGCGGCTCACCAGCAGGCGCGCGGTGGGCTTTGGATCGGCCACGTCCCAGGCGGCGGCCATCGCCTTCAGGTCGAACACGGCGGGTTTTGGCACGAACAGCCCCAGCAGGGCAAAACGCAGCCGCGAAGGGCCATCCAGCAGGTCGGTGCTGCGCCGCAGCAGCGCGGCAATGGTGGGCGGCGTCTCGTAGCCGGGCACGAGCATCTCGCCGGGAATGGCCGCCTGCAAGAGCGCCGCGCCGCTGTGCAACTCGGCCAGCAGCTCGGACACGCCCCAGCCGAGATGCGCCTCGCTGTGCAAGAGCCGCCCGGCAACCTGGATGGCCAGCGGCAGCCCTTCCAGGTCGCGCACGAGGCGGCGCGCGGCGTCCGGCTGGGCCTGCACGATCTCCGGCGCAAGCTGGCTGAGCAGGGCAAAACCGGAGTCGTCGTCCAAAACGGGCAGGCGCAGGATGTCCGGCGCGGTCGGGGCCAGCGCCACCGCCACCTCGTTCAGCCGCGTGGTCAGGATCATGGCGCACTGCGCGCCGCCAACGCGAAAGGGCATGACGTGATCGGCCTTCCACACGTCATCCAGCAGGATCAAGACGCGCCGGTCGTGCAGCACGGCGGCCAGTTGCGCGCTGACGTCTTCGATGCGGCGCAGGCGCGGCGCTTCACGAAGGTGAAAAGCTTCGGCCCAGCCAAGAAGCTCTTTGAGCAGGTTCGGCGTTTCGCCCAGCGACGCCCACAGCACGCCATCCGGAAACCGGGCGGCGACGGCGGCGTGATGCGCCAACCGGGCGACAATGGTGCTCTTCCCGACGCCCGGCCAGCCCTGGATCAGCGTCAGGGGCCGCATCACGGTTCCATCCGCGCCCTCGTCGCCGTCCGCGCCCAGCCGCCGCCGCAGATCGGCCATCGTCGCATCGCGCCCGACCATGAGCGACGGCAGCGGCGGCAAGACGCCGGTGGGTATGCCGGGCGTGGGCTGGTCGGCGCGCGGCGAGGGCGGCTTTCCGCCGGCGATTTCCTGGTAAAGCTGCGTCGTGGCCTCTTCGGGCGGCGTGGCGAGTTCGGTTTCGAGCAGGGAGACGCAGTGCTGGTACTGCCTCAGCGCCTCGGCGCGCCGCCCGCTCACGGCATACAACTGCATCAACAGGCGGTGCGCCGCTTCATCCAGCGAATCGACGGCCAGCCACTGCCGGGCCGCGTCGATGGCCGGCTCCAGCTGCCCGACAGCGAAAAAGTGGGCGGCCAGCCGCCGCAACGCCCCCGCATACTCACGGCGCAGCCATTCCTGCTGAAGCGACTGCCACTCGTCATACTCGACGCTGTCCGCCGCGTTGAATCCGGCCAGCAGATCGGCGCGGTACAGGGCCAGCGCGTCCTGCAGCGCGGCAAGGCAGTCCGCGCACAACACGTCCGACTCGTGCCCATGCGCCCGAATCTGCGCCAACCGGGCCAGAAACTGGTTCACGTCGATCCACACACACGCCCGGTCGAGGGCCACGCTCAGCCGGTCCGAGGCGACCCAGCGCACCGGTACGGGCCGGGTCATGGCCGAAAGCGTGCTGCGGAACGCCGCGCGCGCGTGCTCGTGGTCGAGGTCGGTCCAGAGCAGCGCGGCGAGCGTGTCCCGGCTCTGGCGCTCCGGGGACAGGGCCAGGTAGGCGGCGACGGCCAGCGCCTTCTGTCGCTCGAAGGGGATCTCCTCGCCCTGGTAGTCGAGGTGCGGTCTCCCGAACAGGAACAGCTTGAGATCGGGCATGGGAGCTTGCCTTTGCTGCTCAGGGAATGGCGGCAGAGTGCATTGGGCGGTTGGGATGAGATTTGTCAGAGAAAATAAACCGAATCGGGGGTGGTTGTCAACTGGGCGGTAATAAAACGAATGGCGCAAACGCATCAAACCGGGTGGGTCAGGCCGCGTGGATCGCCCTGCGCTGAAGCGCCGGGCGGAATGCACAAAGCCCTTTGGGCTGGGGTTGCGTCCTCAGTCCGGTGGGGCTTCGTAACTTCAGTCCCATGCTTCAGCGTGGGCGCTCCCAGGCGATCCTGATGCGGCGGCTCAGAATAAAACGGGCGACAAACAGCGCGGC
>JADZBY010000667.1 GCA_020851855.1 Anaerolineae bacterium | reverse complement strand
CAAACAGTACTTTAGACATGAGCGACCAGTTCCTTTCGTATGCGGCTCTGCGCCGCTGGATTCACCTCTTCGCAGCGTAACCCGCGACAACTGCGAATCGGCGGCTGGTCGCTCCATAATGACTAGGTCCATTCCGATGAAGAAGAATTACTCCAGACGGGTCGGGCTGGCTTTGCTCGTTCTCGTTTCCCCCGCGGCGTTCGCCAGCGAATATCACGTTTCCGTGAACGGGCACGACTCGAACGACGGCTCCTCTTCGAAGCCGTTCCGTACGATCTCGGCGGCAGCCCGCGTGGCGCAGCCCGGCGACGTCATTACGGTGCGTGCCGGTACGTACCGGGAGCGCGTCACGCCGCCGCGCGGCGGCACCTCCGACAGCAGGCGGATCGTCTACCAGGCGGCGCCCGGCGAGAAGGTCGTCATCAAGGGCTCGGAGGTGATCCGCAACTGGAAGCCTTTCCTGCCCGGCGTGTGGAAGGCGGTGGTCCCCAACTCGCTGTTCGGCAAGTACAACCCGTACAAGGATCTGATCGTGGGCGACTGGTTCAACAACAAGGGCCGCCCGCACCACACCGGCGAAGTCTATCTCAACGGGAAGTCCCTCTTCGAGACCCACCTCCTCGAGCGCGTGCTCCATCCGGTGCCGTTCGCTGACACAAGGGACCGCGAGGGATCCACCTACACCTGGTTTGCCGAAACCGACGACCAGTACACCTACATCTACGCCAACTTCCACTCGGCCGACCCCAACAAGGAACTGGTGGAGATCAACGTGCGCGACAGTTGCTTCTACCCCGACCAGCCGGGGCGCAACTACATCACGGTCCGCGGCTTCCACATGGCGCACGCGGCCACGCAGTGGGCCGCCCCCACGGCCGAGCAAATCGGGCTGATCGGCACGCACTGGAGCAAGGGCTGGATCATCGAAAACAACGTCATCAGCGACTCCAAGTGCTCCGGCATCACGCTGGGCAAGGACCGTGCCACCGGCCACAACGTCTGGATCAACGATCCGCGCAAGGACGGCGCCACGCACTACAACGAGACCATCGTGCGCGCGCTGGAAACGGCGGGCTGGTCGCGTGAGAACATCGGCGCGCACATCGTCCGCAACAACACCATCTTCAACACCGAGCAGACCGGCATCTGCGGCAGCATGGGCGCCGTTTTCAGCATCATCGAGAACAACCACATCTACAACATCTGGACCAAGCGGCAGTTCTCGGGCGCCGAGATCGCCGGGATCAAGCTCCACGGCGCTATCGACGTCGTGATCCGCAACAACCGCATTCACAACGCGGGCCGCGGGCTCTGGATGGACTGGATGGCGCAGGGCACGCGCATCACGCGCAACCTGCTGTACGACAACACGACCGACGACCTTTTCGTCGAAGTGAACCACGGCCCGTTCCTGGTCGACAACAACATCATGCTGTCGCCGCTGAGCCTGCTGGACATGTCGCAGGGCGGCGCCTACGTCCATAACCTGCTGGCCGGGCGCATTCACAGCCGGCCCGAGCCGCGGCGCTCGACGCCGTATCACAAGGCGCACGCGACCGCGCTCGCCGGCCTCTCCAGCATCGCGGGCGGGGACAACCGTTTCTACAACAATATCTTCTTCGGCAACGGCGGGCCTCCTGCCGCTGGCAGCGAGGCCGACGCCAATCCCCTCCGCTTCGGCGGTTACGGCCTCTGGGTCTACAATCACCGTGAGTACCCGCTGTTCACGGGCGGCAACGTCTACGTCGAGGGCGCGCGGCCGTACTGCAACGAGAACGGCGACGCCACTGTCGAAGGCGTCCGGCCCGCGCTCGTCGAGGAGGGCGATTCCGTCTACCTGCGATTCAGCCTGGGCGCCGGGACGCAGAAGGCCGCGACGCGCGTAGTGAACACGGAAATGCTGGGCAAGGCGAAGATCCCCGGTCTTGCGTACGAAAACGCGGACGGCTCGCCTCTGGTCGTCGATTGCGACTACTTCGGCAAGAAGCGGACGCTGGCCGCGCCCTCCGCCGGGCCGTTCGACAAACCGGGCCAGGGTGACCTAAAGTTAAAGGTCTGGTAGTCTTTTGGCCACGCAAACGGACGGAATCCAGTTGGCGGGACGTGAAGCGGCCACCCGCCTGTATTCTTATCGCATCGCGTCGGTCACGGCGCTGAGTGGCCTGCTGTTCGGCTTCGACACGGCCATCATCAACGGAGCGATCGTCTTCCTCCGGCGGCATTTCCGGTGGTCGGAAATCGAAACGGAGGTCGCGGCGGGAAGCCTGCTGGCCGGGTGCGCGCTCGGCGCGGGCGTGGCCGGCACGCTCAGCGACCGCTTCGGACGCAAGGTGGTCCTGCTGCTGGCCGCCCTGATCTTCGCGCTCTCGTCGGTGGCGACGGCGCTGCCCAACGGGCTCGCACAGTTCGTTGCCGCGCGCGTGGTGGCCGGCATCGCCATCGGCATCGCGTCCATGCTGGCCCCGCTCTACATCGCCGAGGTGTCCCCGGCGGCCATCCGCGGCCGCCTGGTGAGCATGAACCAACTGGCGATCGTCCTCGGCATCCTGGTTTCGTACCTGGTGGGCTGGGCTCTGGCCGGTTTGGGCGATGAAAGCTGGCGGTGGATGTTCGCCGTGGCCGCCCTCCCTTCCCTGCTCTTTTTCGCCGCCCTGTTCTTCGTGCCCGAGAGCCCGCGCTGGCTTGTGAAAGAAGGACGGCACGACGAAGCGGCGCGCGTGCTGGCGCGCCTGGGCGAGCCGCCTGCGCGGTTAGGCGAGATCGAGCGGGCCATCGCCGAAGAGAGCGGATCGCTGCGGCAATTGCTTGAAAAGGGCCTGCGGCGGCCGCTCGCCATCGGCGTGACGCTGGCCGTCCTGCAGCAGGTGACGGGCATCAACACGGTTCTCTACTACGGGTCGATCATCTTTACCGAACAGGCGGGCGCCGCCAGCACCTCCGCAGCGCTGTTGGCGAACGTCCTGATCGGCGCCATGAACCTGGTGCTCACGGTGGTGGCGCTGTTCACCATCGACCGGCTCGGGCGCCGGACCTTGCTCATTACGGCGGCGGCGGGCATGGGCGCCGCGCTCACGGCGCTCGGCTTCGTCTTCGCCGCCGGCTCGGTGACGCCCACGCCCGTCCTCACGCTGATTCTCTGCTACGTCGCGTTCTTCTCCTTCGGGATGGGACCGGGCGTGTGGGTAGTGATTTCGGAGCTTTTCCCCACGCGGATTCGCGGACGCGCGATGTCGCTGGCCACGGTGGCGCTGTGGCTGGCCTGCCTGCTGATCACACTGACGTTTCTTTCGCTGGTGAAGGCGTTCACGGCGGCCGGCGCATTCTGGATCTACGCCTTCCTGTGCGCCGCTACCGTCTGGTTCGTCTGGAAGTACACGCCGGAGACGAAGGGCAAGAACCTCGAGGAGATCGAACAGCAATGGAAATCGTGAGTCCAACCGCCGTTGCCGCCGGTACGAGCACCCGCCGCCTCGCCGCCGCGCTCCGTCACGAGCGCCCGGACCGCATTCCCATCGACCTCGGAAGCACCGCGGTCACCGGCGTCCACGTCACCTGCGTGGCCGCGCTGCGCGACTACTACGGGCTGGAGAAGCGCCCGGTGAAGGTGCACGAGCCTTACCAGATGCTGGGCTGGATCGACGGCGATCTGGCCGAGGTCCTCGGCGTGGACACCGCCGGCGTGTTCTCCCGCGAGACATGTTCGGCTTCCCGAATGAAGACTGGAGGGAGTGGAATTTTCGTGGCCTCGACGTCCTGGTGCCGGGGAAGTTCCACGTCATCGAAGAGGCGAACGGGGACATCCTGATTTACCCGAAGGGCGACCGGTCCGCCGCTCCCAGCGGGCGCATGCCGGTGGGCAGCGCCTTCTTCGATACCATCATCCGGCAGCCGCCTTTCGACGAAAACAACCCGGACCCGGCGGACAACCTGGAGGAGTTCGGCCCCGTCACCGAGGCGGACCTGAACCACCTGGAGCGCAGCATCGCCTGGGCGGCTTCCACCGGGCGCGGCATCGTCGCCACCTTCGGCGGCACGGCCTTCGGCGACATCGCGCTGGTGCCCGGCCCGTTCATGACCAACCCGAAGGGCATCCGCGATATCACCGAGTGGTACGTCTCGACGCGGTCGCGCCGGCCGTACATCCACCAGATCTTCGAGCGGCAATGTGAGATCGCGCTTGCGAACCTGGCCCGCATCCGCGAGCGTATGGGCGACGCCGTGCAGGCGGTCTTCGTCTGCGGAACGGATTT
>JADZBY010000666.1 GCA_020851855.1 Anaerolineae bacterium | reverse complement strand
GTCGACGCCGACCAGATTCGGCTGAGCGCGCGCCCGGTATGTTTTGATACGCACAAAGCCCGCACCGAACTGGGCGAGCCGGCTGTCTCCGTCGAGCAGAGCATCCGCGATACGTACCGGTGGTACGTCGAGCGCGGCTTGCTGCCATCGCGCCGCTGAGGACGAGAGAGCGACGGGCAGCGACGGCGACGGCAAGAATCAGCGCAAGAGACCGGGAGCGTCTTTGCGCAACGGTCGTATAATGTTGTAGGTCAAGCGTGCCCCGACGACACGGGTCTTCTGGAAGCGGCGTTTTGCGCGCCGGGAGTTTCTTTATGCAGACCTGCCCCAACTGTCAACACGAAAATCGCGCCGGCGTGGTCTTTTGCGAACAATGCGGGGCCAGCCTGATCGGTGATGCGCCGCTCGGCACGAAACACATCACATACACCGGGCCGGCGTCTCTGCCCGATTCGGGCGCTGGGCTGGGATCGCCCGTCTTCCGGGAAGGCACGACGCTGCGTTTTGAAGTTCAGGGCGGAGAGCCGATCATCCTGCGCGCCAAACCGGAGATGATCTTCGGGCGGCGCGATCCGGCCACCGGGGCCACGCCGGATATCGACCTGACGCCCTACGCGGGCTACCGGCTGGGCGTCAGCCGCCGCCATGCCGCGCTGCGCCAGACGGAAGGCAACCGGCTTGACCTGTGGGACCTGGGCAGCAGCAACGGCACGTACCTGAACGGCGTGCGGCTCGTCGCACACCGCCCGAACCAGGTTCACGACGGCGACGAGATTCAGCTTGGCCAGATGGTCATGCACATCTATTTTCAGTTTATCCCGGACAGCGAGCGGGGCTGAGCGCCATGCGCCGCCCAGGACGACGATCGGGGCTGCCGGTACACGCCTGACCTGCTTTAACCACCGCTCGGAGCGCACCCCATGCGATCTTTCTTTTCCTTGCCCGCTGCGCGATGGATGCGGCTCAGCGGCCTGCTCGTCTGCCTCGGACTGGCGCTTGCCGCCTGCACGTCGCCGGGCAGCGCGCCCGGCGCAGACCAGAGTCTGGCCGGATTGCGCGTTCTCGCCTGGAATCCGGACACGCGCACCGTCGATTGGTACGCCGCCGCCGGCCAGCCGACGACGGTCGACTCGGTGCAGATGCCGCGCGCAGTGGCCATCGCCTGCGCCGCGTCGCCGGATGGCGCGTGGATGGTCATGCACCTGGGCCGCGACGCCGTCGCGCCGCAGGCGATTTACCCGCTGGGCGACGGGCAGCTCGTGCCGCTAGGCGAAAACCACGGGCTGGCCTGCACGCTGCCCGACGGGGTGCAGTTCAGCCCGGACATGCGGGCGCTGGGCGTCTTGCGCTATGCCGACGCGGTGCTCAACGCGAATTTCGCCGCCGGCGTGGTCCAGTTGTACCGCTTGCCGGATGGCGCGCCGGGGCACACCGCCTCGGACGTGGTCGCCTATCGCCTGTACGACAACGGCCTGCTGACGCTGCACTTTTACCCGAATGACCGCGCCGAAGCGACCACCGCCGACCTGCGCTGGTGGGACGGCAGCGCCGAGCGCATCGTCGCCACCGACATCACGCCCGGCAACAACTGCGTATTCATCACCGGCAAGGCGCTGCGGCAGGGCGACGACGTGATTGTGCTGCTGGGCGAAGCGTGCCGGGGGCAGGGATCGCGCTGGCGGCTGTTGCGTGGGCCGTTTGCGGGCGGCTCGACGCTGGACGAGGCAGCGTCGGGGCAGACGGGCGGCGCATATTTCACCTATGCGGCGACCGCCGGGCTGTGGCCGATGCCATCCGGCGATGACGTGCTAATCGCCTACCCGAACGGGCTGAACCTGGACGTGGCGAACCTCGCGCGTGTGCGGCTGCGCGACGGCGAGACGACGCCCGTGCTGGTCGGCATGGTCGCGGCCATGCATCCCCCGGCCCGGACGCGCCAGATGGTCTTTGACCGGGCCAACACGCGCCTCGCCGCCGTCACACGCGACGGCAACGGCAGCGAGACGCTGTACACCTATGACCTGGAGCATCCGGAGCGCGAGGCGGCGCGGCTGGCGGGCGGCGAGCGCAGCGACCGCATCAGCGGGCTGGCCTGGACCGACGACGGCGCGCGGCTCTATTACCTGATCAACGGCAATACGAACGCGCTGTACGTGCAGGCGCTCGCCTCGCAGAGTGAGCGGCGGCTGATCTTGCGCGGCAATTACCAGGGATTGGCCATCACGCCGGATGGCAGCGTCGCCGCCGTGTCCCGGCAGGAACGCGACGGCGGCAGCGTGCGCAACCACCTGCTGGCCATCCCGACCGGCGACGCGCCGCGTGAGATCATGCTCGTCGAGGGGCTGCCCGGCGAGTCGGCGCTCGCGCCGCTGGCCGTGCGTTTGGTCGCCACAGCAGCGCCGTGAGGGAAGCACGCCATCGGAATGACCACGCATGCCCTGGCAAACGGATTTTCACAGGTGAGTACGGATCGCACCGCCCGGACCTGAAGGTCCCGGCTGAAACGACGAAGCCCTTCGGGCTGAAGGCGTATTCGCAGCCCGAAGGGCTTTGTAGACTCAGCCCGGTCGCTTCAGCGCCGGGCGCACCAGACGAGTCGCATTGATCTGTGAAAATCCAGCATCGCCGCTTGACCCCGCGTGATGTGATCGCTCGGTCGGCTGATGCTCTTTGCCCCTTCCGGCGCTGTGGTAGAATACCGAGCACGACAGGGCATCATCCGTCCATCCGCCGGACAAGGAGTCGCACGAACCCATGACGCTGCGTGTGTTTAACGTGTTGGGCCGCGAGAAGGTCGAATTTGTGCCGTTGACGCCGGGCAAGGTGAACATCTACGTCTGCGGTCCGACCGTGTACGATCATGCCCACCTGGGCCACGCGAAAAGCTACGTCTCGTTCGACATGATCGTGCGTTACCTGCGCTTCAGCGGCTACGACGTGCTGTACGTGCAGAACCTGACCGACGTGGGCCACCTGCTCGATTCCGGCGAAGACCGCATCCTGCGCAAAGCCCGCCAGGCGTCCGCGCTGCCCATGCAGATCGTGGAAACCTACGCGCGCAGCTATTTCGAGGACATGGACGCGCTCGGCGTGGTCCGGCCCGACATCAGCCCACGCGCCAGCGCCCACATCCCGGAGCAGATCGCCATGATCGAGACGCTGCTCGAAAACGACTACGCCTACGTGGCCGACGACGCGGTGTATTTCGACGTGACGCGCTGGCCGGAATACGGCAAGCTCTCCAACCGCCGCCTCGAAGAGCAGGAAAGCGGCACGCGCCGCCTGAAGGGCAGCGGCAAGCGCACCAACGAAGACTTTGCGCTGTGGATCAAGGCCAGCGACGAGCACATCTTGCAATGGGATAGCCCCTGGGGACGCGGTTATCCGGGCTGGCACATCGAGTGCTCGGCCATGGCCGGCAAATACTTCGGCCCGACCTTCGACATTCACGGCGGCGGCATCGACAACATCTTCCCGCACAACGAGTGCGAGATCGCGCAGAGTGAGGCGGCGAACGGCGCGCCCTTTGCCCGGTACTGGCTGCTCGTGGGCAGCCTGACCGTGGGCGGGCAGAAGATGTCCAAGAGCCTGGGCAATTTCCTGACCATCAAGGACGCGCTGCGCGAGTACCGGCCCGAAGTGATCCGGTACTTCATCTTCCAGTCGCACTACAGCAACCCGATTGACTTCAGCGACGACGCGCTGAAGGCGGCGAACAGCGGTTGGCGCGGCCTGATGTCCGCCGTGTGGCTGACGCAGGACAAGCTGCGTCACCTTGCCGACGGGACGGACGCCGACGCGGGCAACAGCTTCCTGCCGGTCATCGAGCAGACGCGCGCCCGGTTTTCCGAGGCCATGGACGACGACTTCAACGCGCCGAGCGCCATTGCCGTCCTGCAGAGCTTCGGGACCGAGGTCAACAAGCTGCTCAACGGCGATCAGGCGGTCGGGCAGAATACGCTGGCGGCCATCCAGGCGCTCTACGACGACCTGGGCAAGACGGTGCTGGGCATCGTGCCCACCGCCGAAGCGGCGGCATCCGTGGACGCCGAGCGGTTGGACGGCCTGATCCGGCTGCTGATCGATCTACGCAAACAGGCCCGCGTCGAAAAGCAATTCGCCACCGCCGACGCCATCCGCAACCAGTTGAAGGCGCTCGGCGTCAGCCTTGAAGACCGGCCCGAAGGCACGGTATACCGGATCGAGTAACCATGGCAGAACACATCTACGGTCGCTGGGCAGTCCTGGAGTCGCTGCGCGCGGGCCGCCGCACGCCGGCGCAGTTGATCCTGGCCGAGGGCATCGAAGAGCGCGGCGTCGTCTCGGACATCCTGGCCCAGGCCGAGGCGCACGGGCTGCCCGTCAAGCGCCTGCCGCGCCGGATGCTCGACGATCTGGCCGAAGGGGCGAATCACCAGGGCGCGATCATGCGCACGAGCGCCTATCCCTATGTCGAGCTTGAGGCGCTGATCGAGGTAGCCGGCCAGCGTGACGAGAAGCCGTTCATCCTGATACTTGACCTGCTCCAGGACCCGCAGAATATCGGGACACTGTTGCGCACGGCGGACTCGGTCGGGGTGCATGGCGTGGTCATCCAGGACCGGCGCGGCGTCGCGATCACGCCTGCCGCGGTGAACGCCTCGTCAGGGGCGGTCGAGCATCTGAACGTTGCACAGGTCACCAATCTGTCGAACGCCATGAAGAAGCTCAAGGAGCTTGGCGTGTGGATGGCCGGGCTGACCGTCGGGCCGAACGTGCTGCCCATCGACCGCGCCGACCTGAACATCCCGATCGGGCTGGTGCTGGGCAGCGAGGGTGAAGGCATGCGCCGCATCGTGCGCGACACGTGCGATTTGCTCATCACGCTGCCCATGCGCGGCCACGTGCAGAGCCTGAACGTGGCCACGGCGGGCGCGGTGGCGCTGTACACGGCATGGCAAGCCCGCGCCTGGCAGGGCTGGACGCACGCCCGCTGAGTCGCCGAGTTGAGCTGGACCATGATCCTATGAACACCGACGTCGCGCTTCTGGCGGCTGGCCCGCATCGAACACGGAAATTCCTCGCCGGGCCAGCCGTTTCCCGAAAGAAGACTTAAAGCAATAGCAGGAGGTTTTTTCTCGTGGCACGCACTCGTGTCCTCATCATGGGCGCCGCCGGGCGCGACTTTCACAATTTCAACGTCGCGTTCCGGAACAACCCGTCCGTCGACGTCGTGGCCTTCACCGCGACGCAAATCCCCGGCATCGGTGGGCGGCGCTATCCGCCGGAGCTGGCCGGGCCGCTCTATCCGCAAGGCATCCCCGTTTATGACGAAAAAGACTTGCTGCACCTGATCCGCGACGAGCGCATCGAGCAGGTTATCTTCGCCTACAGCGACGTGCCGCATGAATACGTCATGCACCGCGCCTCGGCGGTGCTGGCGGCGGGCGCGAATTTCGTCCTGATGGGCCTCAATGCCACGCTGGTGAAGAGCGTGCGTCCAGTCATCTCCACCGGCGCGGTGCGCACCGGCAGCGGCAAGAGCCAGACCACACGCCAGATCGCGGCCATCGTCAAGGACATGGGCCTGCGGCTGGCCGTCATCCGCCATCCGATGCCCTACGGCGACCTGGCGCGGCAGTCCGTGCAGCGGTTCGCCACGTATGCCGACCTGGACGCCCACGACTGCACCATCGAAGAGCGCGAAGAATACGAGCCGCATCTTGACCAGGGCCATCTGGTCTTCGCGGGCGTCGATTACGAGGCCGTCTTGCGCGCCGCCGAGGCCGAAGCGGACGTGATCCTGTGGGACGGCGGCAACAACGACCTGCCCTTTTACGCCTCGGACCTGCACATCGTCGTCGCGGACCCGCACCGGCCCGGCCACGAGATGCGCTACCATCCCGGCGAGGCGAATGTGCGCATGGCGGACGTGGTCGTCATCAACAAGATCGATACCGCCGACTACGCCTCGGTGCGGACCGTGCGCGAGAACGTGCGCCAGCTCAATCCGGGCGCGATCATCCTCGACGGCGCATCGCCGCTCTTTGTCGACAACCCGGACGCCATTCGCGGCAAGCGCGTTTTGGTCATCGAGGACGGCCCGACGCTGACCCACGGCGAGATGGCCTATGGCGCGGGCATCATGGCGGCGCAGCGTTTCGGCGCGGCGGAGATCGTCGACCCGCGTCCGTTCGCCGTCGGATCGATCCGCGATGTGTACGCCAAGTACCCGAACACCGGGCCGCTGCTGCCGGCGATGGGCTACGGCAGCGCCCAGATTGCCGAATTGGAAGCCACGGTGAACGCCTCGGATGTCGATCTGGTCATCGCGGCGACGCCCATCGACCTGCGCCGCGTCATCCAGGTGCGGCTGCCGCTGGAGCGCGTGCGTTACGAGCTTCAGATCATCGGCGCGCCGACGCTGGCCGACATCGTGACGGCCCGTCTGCGCTCCCGCATCACCACAAACGCCTGAAAACCCTCACCCTCGGCCCCTCTCCCTCATGGAGAGGGGAGAGCCAGCCTGGCATCTTCCCGCATTTCCCCCTCTCGCGCCATGAGGGAGAGAGGGGCTGGGGGAGTGAGGTAAAAAAAGGGCGGTCGACCTTCGACCGCCCCCACGTTCACGAAAGAAAAAAGTGGATGGTGTTAGTACCGCCCGTCGTCGTCGCGGCGCGGGCCACGCGACCCGCCGGCGCGGTCTTCGCGCGGACGTGCTTCGTTGACAACCAGCTTGCGATTGTCCATGGAGTATTCGTTGAACCGCTTGATTGCCTCCTGAGCGCCCTCGGCTGTCTGCATCTCCACAAAGCCGAAGCCCTTGGAGCGGCCCGTTTCCCTGTCCGTAATCACGGCCACATTGACGATCTCGCCCGCCTGTTCGAACAGGGCGCGGATCTGCGCTTCTGTAGCGCTATACGGCAGGTTTCCCACGTAGAGCTTCTTATTCATTCCCTTGCTCCTCCGAGCGCAAGACGTACACGTGATAGGGGAGATGAACGCGGCAAGGACGGGCAGACGTCGCGGCGTTGGGCGGACCGGGAGCATTCAGCAGCGCCGTACACACTCAACGAAAAAGCGCCGGTTGGGCGTGGGTGAACTCGCCTGGGCCGACGCTTTGCGGTCTATCTCTCCGAGCGATCTTCCACACTATCACTCGAAATTATGGCATAGACCCCCGAATTTGTAAACTGGCCAAATTGACGAATAACCATATTCGAAACCGGCGCGTTAGCAGTAGGTGGAAGTTAGCGTGCGGCGTAGATGGCCGAATACGTTTCGTATTGCTCGTAGATGCGCCGGACATAGGTGCGCGTCTCGTCAAAGGTGATGGCCTGGACGAACAGGTCCGGGTCGCCGTTGGAGATGCGCAGCCACTCGGCGCTGTTGCCCGGCCCGCCGTTATAGGCCGCCAGCGCGGCGTACACGCTGCCGTCGAAGGTCTGCAACTGCTCGGCAAGGTAATAGATGCCGAAGGTCACGTTGATGTGCGGGCGGTACAGGTCGCTGTTCTGGAAGTTCGGCCAGCCCAGCTTCATGGCGATGTACGCGCCGGTATCCGGGATGATCTGCATCAGCCCTTGCGCCTGCGCGCTCGATGTGGCCACGCCCTGGAACAGGCTTTCCTGCCGGATCAGGCTGAAGACGAGCAGCGGATCGAGCTTGTACTTCTCCGCTTCGGGCAGCACGAGGTCGTGATAGGCAATCGGGAAGCGCAGCGCGGCGATATATTTGGGCGCTTCCACGGTGCGAATCTGCGCCAGATCGATCAGGCGCGCCGCCGCCTCGATAGACTGCCGGTACAGGCCGATGCTCTGGAAGTGCGTGGCAAGCTGGTACAGCGCCAGCGGATTCTGCCGGTTGTCGTCGGTGAGCGCGG
This sequence comes from Anaerolineae bacterium, assembly GCA_020851855.1. Taxonomy (GTDB): domain Bacteria; phylum Chloroflexota; class Anaerolineae; order Aggregatilineales; family UBA2796; genus JADZBY01. The sequence continues at coordinate 3,466 of JADZBY010000666.1, read as the reverse complement.
TGAACTCCCCGATGGCGTCGTCGTAGGCGGCCACCGCGAATAGCTCGCCGCCGCGCACCAGCCGTGGATCGGCGGCCAATTCGGCGGAGAGCGGCCAGAGCACGCCCTGCGCCGTCAGGCTGAAGCGCTCGCGCATCCACTGCTCGGCCTGGGCCACGTATTCGGGCGTGTTGTAGGCCCAGTCCAGGCGCGGCGGCGGCACAAACGGCGCGCGCCCGTTCAGCAGATCGCCCGCGCGCAGGCTGTAATAGCCGCCCGGATCGGCGTTGGCTGCCTCGGCATAAGCCAGGCGCGCCTGCTCCGGCTGGTTGTCAAGCTGGTACAGCCGCCCCAGCCACAGGTAACCCGCCGCTTTCAATTCGCCGGAGCCGCCATTGGCCAGCAGGGCAAAGAGCCGCTGGGCGCGGGCGTTCATGCCCTGGTTCAGCGCCGCCATGCCCGCCCGGAACAGCCCATCCATGGCCTGCGTCGTGTTCGGGTACTTCGTGCCCAGGATTTCAAAGGTGGCCAGCGATTGCTCCAGCGCGCCCTGCGTCGAGTACAGGTAGCCTGCGCGCCACAATGCTTCCGCGGCCTGCAGTACGTCGGGGTGCGCTTCGGCCAATTTCTGGTAGCGCTCGATGGCCGCGTCGATCTGCCCGGCCACGAACAGCGTGCGGCCCTGTTCCAGCCACGCATCCCCGAAATAGGCCGTGGTCGGGTATTGGCTCAGGATCGTCTCGAAGGCGGTGTTGGCGGCCTGGAAGTTTCCCAATTCGCGGTAGGCGCGCCCCAGCATCATGTACACCACCGGGTCGATCTTGGCGATGGGCGTGTCGGTGGTGTAGTTGTGCAGCGCGGTGATCACGTCGTTGTAATCCTCGGCCACAAAGCTCAGGCGCGCCCGCTGCAGATGATCGATGCTCGTCCCGGCCTGCAACAACGCCTGCATGGCCCGGTAACCGGCCACCGATTCGGGATAGCTGGCCACAATGTCCTGGTAACGGGCCAGCGCCAGCGCACTGTTCCCGGCGTTGTCGAGCGCCTGGGCCGCCGCCAGCGCAATCGAGGCGCGATAGCCTGCGTTGCGCGCGTCTTCGAGGATGGCGTCGTACTGCGCCACCGCGTTGCCCACCTGCCCGACGTTCAGATAGCCCGCCGCCAGCTTTTCGCGCAGCGCCATGAGCGGAGCCAGCCCGCGCGAGCTGGCCACCGCCTGATCGTAGCTCTTGAGCGCTTCCGCCGTGTTGCCCAGCGCCAGATAGGAGTCGCCGATGCGCTCGTGGGCGTAGCTGTCGATGACGCCGGGCCGCCGCCGCAGGTACTCGCGGAAGTCCGCGATGGCTTTGTCCCACTCGGACAGGCCCAGGTGGGCGTCGCCGCGCAAGAAATAAGCGCGCGCCACCCGCACTTCGTCCGTGTGCGTCTCGACAAAGGACGTGAGCGCGCTGACGGCATCGGCAAACAGCCCTTCGCGCAGCGCCGCCACGCCCAGCCCGAACGCGGCTTCGGTGCGCAGCGACGGATCGACGGCCAGCGCGGACTGCTCCAGCACGGTGCGGTATACCTTCACGGCGGCGTCATAATCGCCGTTCAGCAGGGCCGTATTCGCCTCGTGGATGGCCACGAACGGCGCGACGGTGGGCGTCGGGATGGGCGTGGGCGAGGGGATGGGCGTCGAGGTGGCCACGATGAAGGTGGCGGTCGGCGGCGGGCTGGGCGTGGGCGTCACGATCACCACCTGCTGGCCGAGCAATGCGCAACCAAGCGCGCCGCTGCCGCCGAGCAGCGCGACGAGTAGTGTCAGGAGTCGCCTCAATCCAGCCTCACACGCCATGAAACGCATGGCGGCGGATTATGGCGGGCGCGGCGCGGCTTGTCAATGCCGGGCGGGCGCGGGCATAATCGGCGTCGCCTGGGCGTGCGCTGAGCGTGGGGAAAGGCGGCCCGATTGCTCATGAGTGAGCGTTCTCTGATCATTTTGTCTCATTTCCAGGTCAAACCCTTGCTCGCCGGGCGGGCGCGCGGCGAGACCACGCTGATCACGTCGCCGGACCTGGGCCTGAGCACGGTCGAGGTGCGCCTTGACGCGGCGGGCGTCCTCTTCCCGGCAGGCGACCGGCTCGCCTGGGCAGACGCCGAGGCGGTCGCCGGCAACGACAACGGCTGTTTTGCCTTGCACGGCGGCGAGATCGAAAAGATTCAGACCTTTTCCGAGGCGACGGGCCGGCCCATCAGCCTGATGCCCACCGCCGGGCCGCCCACGCTGCTCATCGCGGGCTTCCCCATGCACCGCATCAAGGGCACCGATCCGGGCCGTGACACGCTGAGCAAGGTGAGGGCGCTCGCTCCGGTGACCGGGCGCGCGCTGGACACGTCCACGGGCCTCGGCTACACGGCGATAGAGATGGCGGAGACGGCGGCGGAAGTCGTCACCGTGGAGCTTGATCCGGGCGTGTTGGAAATTGCGCGGCTCAACCCGTACTCGCGCGCCCTGTTCGAGCGGTCCACCATCCGCCAGGTGATGGGCGATAGCTTCGAGGTGGTAACCGGCTTCCCCAGCGCGGCGTTCGACGTGATCCTGCACGATCCGCCGACGTTCAGCCTGGCGGGCGACCTGTACTCCGGCGAGTTTTACCGCGAGCTGTACCGGATTCTGGCCCCACGCGGGCGGCTGTTCCATTACATCGGGGACCTGGAGAGCGATTCGGGGCGGCGCGTCTCACGCGGGGCGCTGGAACGGCTCCAGGCGGCGGGGTTCCGGCGTGTGGCGCGTCGTAACGAGGCGTTCGGGCTGCTGGCGGCGAAGGGGTGAGGGTTTGTGCGGCGATTATCCCTCACTCCCCCAACCCCTCTCTCCCTCATGGCGAGAGGGGAGAAATACGGGGAAGACGCCAGGTTCCCTCTCCCCTCTCCATGAGGGAGAGGGGCCAGGGGTGAGGGTTTCTTGATGCGTCAGAGCATCACGTCCAGCGTATCAGGCCGGCCTGGAAGGGCGTGGGCAGATCGGGATGGGCGGGCAGCACGCGCACCGAGATGCCGTGATTACCCGTCCGGCGATAGGCCAACCGCGTGGCGAACTCCCACACGGTGCGGTTCTTGCCGTCCTGCCCCACCGGAGCCATATCGACCGCATCGCCGCCCTGGATGTTGCCGTGCCGGTCCAGGTCGCCATAAAAGAGCTGCACGGTCACATCGTCGGGCCGCAGCTCGCCCAGATCGACCCAGGCGTGCACTTCCTGCTCTGTGCCGACCTTCAACTCGTTGCCGGACGTCTGGACGTGCACCACACGCACGCGCGGCCAGACCTGGTACACGCCGGAGCGCCAGTGGGAATACTCAACGCCGCGTTTCAGATCAGGCTGGGTCAGGCGCGCGTACCGCTCCAGCGCGGGCATGTAGTAGCGCTCGGTGTACTCGATAATCATGCGGTGCGTATTGAACGACGGCGCAAGCTTGCGGACGCTGTTCTTCATCTTGGAGATCC
>JADZBY010000665.1 GCA_020851855.1 Anaerolineae bacterium | reverse complement strand
ATTGAGATCGAACCAATCGCGGGCGTTGTCCGTGGCCAGCAAGTCGGCGCTGACCAGCGCGTAGCCCATCACGCCCGCATCCTGTTCCAGATAACGAGTCAGCGCTTCGAGCACGTATTCCGCCGCGATCTCGCGGTCGGCCACGCCATCGGCGACCAATTCGCCCGCCGCTCGCTGCACAGCCCGCGCCAGCGTCGGGATGACCAGCTCCGCCACGTGCTCTCCGGCGCGCCGGGCGATGTACGCCTCGCTGGTGGCCAGCGCGTCGGCGATCTCCGGGTCGGCGTCAAGCTCGTCCCAATAATCGGACGACGGGTCCAGGGCGAGGTACTCGCCTTCCGAAAGCCCGCCCGCCAGCGCTTCAAATTTGGCGGGGGACGGGTAATCCAGTTCCCGGACGGGCGTCATCGAGTGGCTGATGACGCGGGTGTACTCGCCCAGCGCTTCATCTGCCGCCAGCACGCGCTCTTCCAGCACAAGCTGGCCATCCATCAGGTGCAGCAGCCATTCGGTGCGGCGGTACGGTGGCTCACCGTACTCGTCTTGTGGGGAAAACACGCCAGCGCACATCGGGCCACCTCGCTGCAAGGCTCAAAGGCGTTCGCAACAGGTCACGGCTGTTTCCATCTCGATTGTTTCTATTGGTAGAGGGAGTAATGAACTTCGAGCGGCGAACATGGCCCCGATAGGTGAAGGCAAGGCCCGGACCTCACCCCCGGCCCCTCTCCATGCCTGCCACCCCAGAGGGGACCCCGGCAGTCCTAGAGAAGGGAGCGCGCCTGCGCCGTTCCCCCTCTCTACGCGGTACTCCGCATGGAGAGGGGGCCAGGGGGTGAGGCCAGAAGTTCACAACAGCCTCTAGGCTCCAAGTGTACCCGCAATCGCCGTTGTGGGCACGCAGGCAACGTGCGCTCCACTCTCGTCACTGTCTCTATACTGGTCTTATATAAGAATTTACTTGACTTGGGTCTGACTCACTCGTATGCTGAATTTGCGAAATTCAGAGTGAGGAACCCTCTCGCGGCGTCTCTTTTCGTAGCTTCTGATAACTTCATAGCCTCAGCGCCGTCTCACTGCAATCGCCCCCTCGCTGGGTGAGACTCTTCCCCACCGCCCATCCGCGCTGAACGGCTATCCCGGTTCACAACATTCGGTGTCGGTGTCCTGCTTCCCTGGCGCACGCCTGCCCAGGGCGGCGTGTCGGTTGTCGTCTCTTTCGGCCAGTTCGTGCTCGTGAAGGAGAGAAGACTATGCCCGGACCCATTGTGCACCTGATCGTACAGCAGCGGCTTGCCAGCCGGCTGCGGCGGGTGGAGAAAGCGAACCACGCGCCGCCCACCCTTTCGAACCTTCTGGCGGCAGACCCATGCAGCCCGTATGCCGGTTTTGGCAGCATGGGGCCAGACTTCCTGTTCTTCTCCATGCGCGAATACGGAAGCGCCATCGGCGACCTGACCAACTTCATCTTCAAAGCCTACGACGCGCTGGAACCGTTCATCGAGTTCTACGAGGAGCACATCGAGCCGGTCATCGACGCCGTCGAGGACGCCCTCACCGCCCTTGACCAGGCGCTTTTCAACGGAATCTTCACCGATCTGAGCAACCTCGCCAGCGCCATCAGCACCACGGCGCTCACCGCCATCGGCAGCGTGATCACCAGCAACGTTGACCTGTTCTACGCCTTCTACCCGAAAGTCCAGGCCGGCGCGCCCGAAAACGACTGGTACTGGTTCGACTTCCTGCACTACCGCCGGACCGGGCAATTCTGCTCTCGCATGTGGGACCTGGCCGGCGGCGACGACGACCTGAAGCGCTATGTGCTCGGTTACGCCAGCCATATCGGCACGGATGTGGTCGGCCATCCGTTCGTGAACAGCGTCGTGGGCGGGCCGTACCGGATGCACTGGAAGCGCCACAAGCTCGTCGAGAACTGGATCGACGCCTATGCCCGCAACTATTACCCGGACAGCGCCAAGACGAAGGGCTGCCTGAACCTGACCAGCGACGACACCTACGTCCCGAACGCCATCAACGGCAGTTACTACTACCGCCTGTGCGCCTTCCCGGACGAGAAACTGCCCGAAAAGCTCGGCAACATGATCTTGCAGGCCATGGATGACGTGTACGGCGGCATGGCGCACCCGGTGACGTTCAGCTTTGACGATCTGGACGACACGTACCGCCTGTGGCTGATGTGGTTCGAGCGCGCCACGAGCTTTGGCAGTATGCACCCGCCCACGCCGGTCCCGCCGCCCGGAAGCGCCACGGCGGCGCTCGTCACCGACTACGTGAGCGGCCTGCCCTCGTTCCCCGGTTCGGGCGGCGGTGGCGGCGGCGGCGGCGGCTTCAGCATCCTGGCCATCTTCGCCGCGATCCTCGCCTTTGTGGAATGGCTGATCGACCTGGTGACGTACACCATCGAATGGATCATCACGCACACCGTGGACATCTTCCTGCTGCCCATCACCGAGGCGTTGGCGCTGCTCAAGTGGCTGATCTACCAGATTCACAAGGGCATTTACCAGATCTACGACAACCTGCGCTGGACGCTCGTGCTGGGCGGTTACTTCTTCCCGGAGCCGCAGGACCTGGCCAAAGAGCCGTGGCGGCGTGCGCTGCTCAACACGTCCTTCGTCTCTCTGACGGGCGGCGGCAGCGCCAACTTCTGCATCTACCCGCACAAGCAGGTGAATCACAACGTCACCTCGGTGGAGCACCACCTGACCTATCCGACCACGCCGGTCGAATTGCCCTACGCGGAACCGATGCCCAAAGAGCTGTTCGGCACATACCCGCACGTCTTCATCGACGGCGGCATCGCCTTCAACCCGGTGGCCGAAGGGCTGTATGACGTGAAAGGCCCGTACACGCCCGGCTTCTACGCGACGCCATCACAGCCGACGAACTGCATGTCGCCCACCAGCGTCGATTTTGCCTGGACGCACGACCTGGACGCCGCGACATGGAACAGCACGCAGTTCGGCAGCGCGCTGGACTTCAGCGCCCGGCTGATCCTGGCCCGCATCGAGAAGATGCCCAACTTCAACCTGGACGGCGACCGCGGTTATGCCTGGCACACGTGGCGCGCCACAGACCCGAAGGACATCGAGGCGAACAACCCCGTGCCTGTCGAAGAGAGCTACGACCTGAGCTGAAAGGAGAGTGCAGCGATGGGTGGAAACAATCCTGGCGGCGTTCCGGGTCATGGCGACGATGATCACAAGGACGATAAGCCATTCGACGGGCAGACGTTCCTGTTCATCCGCGATAACGTGTTCGACAACGGCACGACGCCATCGACGCCGCCGGTGTGGCTCAGCCCCGACATCGTGGTGACGCCGCCGGGCGGCGCACCGGGCGGCAACCCGATTGTGGGCGAAGAAAACGTCGTGTCCGTCACGGTGCGCAATGGCGGCGGCATCGGCGCGATGGGCGTCTGGGTGGACGCCTTCGCCGCCAGCCCGACCACCGGCTGGACGCCCGCCACCGCCGAGGCCATCCCCGGCGCATACATCGACGTCGCGCCGTACAGCAGCGCCGTGGCCAACCTGACCTGGGTTCCCATCACCGGCGCGCTGCACCGCTGCCTGATGGCGCGTTGCAGCCTGATCATTCCCAGCGATACGTATGCCAACCCGGCGGTCTTCGACGTGATGGGCGACCGGCACATCGCACAGCACAACGTGAATCTGGTCGAACTGGCGCAGAACCAGATGACGATGACCTTCGGTTTCATGATCGTCAACGGCGGCCAGGAAGCCGGACAGTTCTTCCTGATTGCCGATCACATCGAGCCGACGCCGAACAACATCCGGATGCTGGAAGCGGGCGTGGGCTGCACGCTGGCGCAGTTCGGGCGCACGCCGCTCCGCAACTTCGAGCTGACCATCGGGGAGCGCATCGAGCCGGGCGCGGACGATGCCCAGCGGCGCGAGCGGATGATGGGCGTGCTGGCCAAGCCGCTGCGCGATCTGACGCCGAACCCCACCGCGCCGCGCCCGGAGCGCATCGTGCAGCGCGTCACGCTGAAGCCGGGAGAGGCGCGCCAGGCCTTCCTGACCGTCGCGCGCAACCCGGAGACGCGGCCCGGCGACCTGCACGTCATGGAGATCTCGCAGGTCAACGCCCGGACGCGCCAGGTGACCGGCGGACTGTGGATTGTGCTGAAGCACTGAGCCGTGTTGTGGCGGCGCGCAGCTCGTCGCCACCGGAGTCTGCGAATTGGCCCGAAGCATCGGCCACGCCCGGCGTTCAAAGCGCCGGGCTGAACCTACAAAGCCCTGGCGGGCTGAAGCGGGGCCTTCAGCCCGAAGGGCTTCGTGGTTTCAGTATGGACCTTCAGGTCCGGGCGGTGCGATCCGTAACTGCCTGTGAGAATCCTTCAAGTCCGGGCCGAACGATCCGTTCTTCTGGTGGAAATCCATCAGCCTGTGGCGCAACATGACCGTCATGTCGTCCTCAGAAGCGAGGTGCAGCAGTGGTCAAAAATCCTGAAAACTACGTATCCGCCATCGCCTGGGACGCCCGCAACGCGGCCATCGCGGCGGAGATTCTGGCGCTTTCCCCGTCGCCAACGACGGGCGGCTCCATCCCGGCGGAGAAGGTGGCCGAGGTGCAGTCGCACCTGAGCACGGCCAATTCCCTGTTCCTGAACCGGCGATACCAGCCTGCCATCGATGAATACAAGCTCGTCCAGGGCCTGATCTACAACCTGATCACGCCCCGGTTCAACCCCTGGGACGCGCTGCGGGCCGGCGTGGTCATGCCCGTGAGCAAGGCGGTGCTCGATCACATCCTGGACGCCAGCATGGAAATACTCGACCGCCTGCCGCTGCCGCCCGATGATCCGCTCGTCGGCGTCGGGCCATTGGATGACGTGGGCGATGCGCTCAAACGCTACACCGGACTCGGCATCCGGGTGGCCGAGAAACTGCCCGAATCGGCACTGCAGGACAGCCAGCTTGGCGCGGTCTACGCCGAGCGCGGCCAGTGGGAGCGCGCCGCGTTCCACTATCTGCGCGCCGGGCAGACGCTCTCGCAAAGCAACGGCGCGCCGGGCGATGTGGCGGCGCAGATGCTCAACCTGGGCGCGGCGCTCGTGCAGGGCGGCAAGCCGCAAGAGGCGCTCGGCCCGCTGAAGCGCGCCGCCGAAGGATTCGCCCAGGCCGGCGACCTCGTCGGGCAGGCGCAGGCCAGTTACAACATCGCCGCCGCCCTGACTCGCGACGGCAAGGCGCAGGAAGCGGCGCGCTTCCTGACCGAGGGCGACCAGTTCCTCGCGCGCGCCCAGGAACGCCCGGCAGGCGCGGCTGCCGGCGCAACGAGCGGCGCAACGAGCGGCAGGGCGAGCGGACCGGCCCTGGACGAAACGACGCGCCTCTCCGGCTTCTCGGCGCGTATGTCGCCGTCGCTCTTTGAAGGGACAGCGGCGGCCCGGCGGGTCGAGGCGGCCCAGCCGCTCGCCTTCAGCGTCGATCCGGGCGCGCTGGACGGCCTGACCAGCGCCCAGGGCCGCGCCGTGACTTTCCGCATGGCGGGCAATGCGGCGGGCTGGACCGTGCAGCCTGTCCAGACGCGCGCCGAGACGGCCCAGAAAACGTTCACCAAGTCGATGGCCTTCATCGCGGGCGGCGAGCCGGTGGTGATGGAGTGGAAGGCGGGCACGGCAGCGCCCAAGAGCCAGGTCATGGCGGCCATTTACGACAAGCGCATCGCGGAAACGTCCGTGATCGCGCTCAATCCGGGCCTGTACGAGGCGGCGAACACCACGCTGTACCTTACGCACCTGTACGGCTACGTCATCCCGGTGGCGCTGGGCGACTGTTACAACGGCCTGGGCGAGTTCAACACGGCGGAGACGTACTACCTTCAGGCGGCGAATTACCAGTACATCAACCTGAGCCTGGAAGTGCCCGCGCTCTGGCAAAAACTGGCGCGCAATGTCCTGAACTGGGGCGATTCGCTCTACAAAGCCGACGAATTTCAGAACGCGCTCGACGTGTACCGCAAGGTGTTGAACGTGCCCGGCGCAACGCCCGTCGTGGAGCCGAACGCGCCGCTGTACCAGCACGCCAAGCTCAAGGCCACGGGCGACGCCGTGCGGGCGATGCTGGAAAACTACGATACGCTGGGCGTTGGCGCGCTCAACCCGATGCTGGCGTCGGTCGTTCTCGAAATCCGGGCGCGGCTGTTGCAACTCGCCGCCGGGCTGGATTTCCTGGGCATGTTGTCCAGCTACGTGCCGATCTGGACCTTCGACTTCCTGCAGAACGTGGCGCGCTACTTCGCCCAAAAAGCGTCCCAGGCCGAGCGCGACTACATCAACTTCCGCGACCGGGCCGAGAGCGAAGAGCTGACCAAGCTTCAGCTTCAGCAGCAGGTGCAGCTTGCCCAGGCCGAGCGCGAGCTTGCCCGCCAGCAGCGTGAGGCGGCGGAAGCCGAGCGTGCGGCCTATCAGGCAGCGCGCACGCTGGCCCAGACGCGCACCAACAACGCCGTCGCCAACCGCAGCGACTATTCCAGCATGAGCTGGGAGAAAATCTGGCTGGACCGGTCGAGCGCCTGGTACACCTCGCAGAATACCTGGGAGCTGGAGAACGCCATCGAGGGCAGCGGGCCGGACGCCGGACGCCACATTCACGAGGTGGTGGCCGACAACGCCCAGCGCCGCGCCGAGATCACGCGCAACTACGAGCTGGCGACCATGGACCGCCAGATCACGGAGATGCAGCAAGCTGAAGCGGTGGCGCAAGGGCAGTTGAATGCGGCGCAGGGGCGCGTCGAGGCGGCGCAGCAGATGGAAGTCGTGGCCAACCTGCGCATCACCGCCGCGCAACAGAGCCTTGCCGAGTTCAACTCGCAGTTGTTCACACCCGGCGTCTGGCATCAGATGGCCAACTTCATGTGGAGCATCGCGCAGAACTACTTCCTGATGGCCCTGCGCGTCGCCCGGTTGATGCAGCGCGCCTACAACTTCGAAAATGACGCCGACCGTCACATCATCCGCACCGATTATTCCTCGCTGACCGTGGTTGGGCTGCTCGCGCCGGATGCCCTGCTGCGCGACGTGGACTCGTTCACCTACGATCTGATCACCACGTCCGAGCACAAAGCCATGCCCGTCCGGCAGACCATCTCGCTGGCGGGCAGTTACCCATTCCTGTTCGAGACGGAGTTCCGCCAGAAGGGCCGCATGACCTTCGAGACGCGCCTGGAAGATTTCGACGTGGCCTATCCGGGCACGTACGCGCAGCGCATCGACGCAGTCGAGGTGGCGGTCGAGGGCGTCTTGCCGGAACACGGCCTGCGCGGCGCGCTGACCAACGGCGGGATCAGCCGCTACCGCACGCTTACGAGTACCATCAAGTACCGCGTCCAGCCCAAAGAGACGCTCGTCTTGTCCGAGTACAGCATCCGGGGCGATACCATCGTCTTCCGCCAGGATGAGGCGCGGCTGAAGGTCTTCGAGGGCGCGGGCACGGCGGGCACGTGGACCATCGACTTTCCGCCCGCATCCAACGACATCGATTACCGCTGGATCACGGACATCCGGCTGACCTTCTACTACAAGGCGCGCTATAACCCCGGCCTCGCCGCGACGGTCATGGCCGATCTGGCGACGCTGGCGGGCAATACGCAGGTGGCGCGCTCACTGCCGCTGCGCTATACGCATCCGGATGTGTTCTTCCACTTCCAGGCGACCGGCCAGTTTGCCCTGACCCTGACGCCGCTCGACTTCCCGTACAACCACACTGACCCGCAGATCGACCACGTGGCGCTCATCGTGGCGACGGAGCCGGGCACGGACCCATCCGGCTGGACGGTGCGCCTCGGCACGCCCGGCCACCCGGCGACCATCGGCGCATCGCCCAATGCGCAGGGCCAGATCGCGTCCGGCGGTGGGCACGCCTGGGACCCGCTCAACACCGGCTTGGCGACGGGCGACTACCTGATCGAGATTCGCGCCGACGAAAACCCGGCATTGGTCGAAAACGGCGCGCTCAAGCTGGGCAAGATTCGCAACCTGGTCCTGATCCTGGAGTACACCTACACGCCGCGCGCTTAAACGGACGAGAGACAGGGAAAGGATCACGCCATGAGCAAAACGTCAGGCGTCTCGTCCGAGGTGCTCTCGCTGCCAAAGGGCGGCGGTGCGGTGCAGGGCTTGGGCACGACCTTTGAGACGGACCTGAACACCGGCACAGGCAGTTACACCATCCCCATCGATGCGCCTGCCGGGCCGAACGCCATCCAGCCGCGCCTGATGGTGCGCTATCACAGCGCGGCGGGCAATGGCGAGTTCGGCATGGGCTGGACGCTCGGTCAGGTGACGGTCGGGCGCACCATCGAGGGCCGCATCCCGGACTACGGGCCGGACGATGACCAGTACACCCTGCTCGGCGTCGAGGCGCTCGTGCCGCTCGGCGGTGGGCTGTACCGGCCCCGCGTCGACACCATGCACTGGCGCATCCGGCGCGCCGGCGATGGCTGGGAACTGACCGATACGAACGGCACGCTGCATTTCCTGGGCCGCACGGCGAACAGCCGCGTGGAAACCACCGAAAGCGGCCTGCGCAAAACCGCCCTGTGGCTGCTGGACGAGATGCGCGACCGCAACGGCCACGCCGTGCGGTATACGTACCGTCAGGATGGCGCACAGCGTTACCTGGAGCGCGTCGAATGGGGCACGTACCGGCTGGAATTTGACTACGAGGCGCGCCCGGACGTGGTCAGCGGCGGGCGGTACGGCTTTTTGATCGAAACGGCGCTGCGCTGCCGCAAAATCGAGCTGCACGTCGCCGACGTGACGCCCACATTGGCCCGGCGCTGGACGTTTGACTACGCCCAAGCGCCCGGATCGGGCCTGTCGCTGCTGGCGCGGGCGACGCTGACCGGGCACGGTCCCAACGGCGAGGTGGAGAGCGCGCCGCCGCTCAACCTCGAATACACCGGTTTCGCGCCGCAAACGCTGGAACGCTTCACGCCCGCCGAGCCGGGCCTGAATCCGGGCACATTCGGCGGCGGGCGCATCGAGCTGCTGGACTGGGACGGCGACGGCCTGCCCGACCTGTTAGAGATGGGCGGCGGACAGGCGCGATTATGGCCGAATCGGGGCCGTTTGCGCTGGGACACGCCCCGCTCGCTGCCATCGCTGGCCGCGCCGGTGGCGCTTGACGAGCCGGGCGTCGCCTTTGCGGACATGGACTCGAACGGGACCGCCGACCTGATCCTGCTCGACCGGCCACTGGCGGGTTATTACCCGCTTCAGCCCGGCGGCGGCTTTGATGCGCCCGTCTTCTGGCGGCAAGCGCCCGCCGCGCGGCTGGCCGACGCCAACGCCCGGCTGATGGACCTTGACGGCGACGGCGTGATCGACCTGCTGGTCACCACACCGAGCGGCGTGGAAGTGTACCTGCGCGACGAGCGCGACGGCTGGATGGAGACGCCGCGCACGATCCCGCGCCCGTTCGCCCCGCCGGTCGCGCTCGATGATCCGCACCTGCACGTCGCGGACATGAACGGCGACGGGCTGTCGGACCTGGTGCGCGTGGATGGCGGCAGTGTGGTCTACCACCCGTACCTGGGCAATGGCCGCTGGGGCGCGCCGGTCGAGATGGCCAATCCGCCCGCTTTGCCCCGCCAGTACGATCCACGGCGCATGTTCAGCGCGGACATCGACGGCGACGGCTGCGCCGACCTGGTATACGTCGATGTGGAGCGCGTCGCGTACTGGCTGAACCAGAGCGGCAACGCCTGGAGCGCGACGCACGAGGTCCCCTTCACGCCCCCAGCCATGCTCGGCCAGTTTCGCATCGCGGACATGCGCGGCACGGGCACGGCGGGCGTGTTGTGGTCGGCGGCGGGCATCGCGCGGCGCGGTTACCTGTACCTGGATTTCACCGGCGGCGTGAAGCCCTATCTGCTCAGCGCGATGGACAACGGCCTGGGCCTGCGCACCGAGATCGACTACCGGCCCTCGACCGAGTTCGCCCTGGACGATGCCGAAGCGGGCCGCCCGTGGCGCACCTTTCACCCGTTCCCGGTGCAGTGCGTGGCCGCTATCCGGCTGCACGACGCGATCACCGGCCAGACCAGCGTCACCGAGCACCACTATCACGAAGGCCGCT
>JADZBY010000664.1 GCA_020851855.1 Anaerolineae bacterium | reverse complement strand
TGGCCGACGTGTGCTTTTACCTGGGCGAGTTCTTCGTCGTGCTCAGCCCGGTCGCCCTGTGGATGGCCGCCGGTCGCCCGGCATCGCGGCGGGTCTGGCTGGCCGCGTCGTTGCCCGCGCTGTTCTTCGCCATCATGTACCTCGCCTCGCCGTCGATGGCCGGCGTGATGGCCATCTGGTCCACGGGCCTGACGCTGTACCTGCCCTGGCCGCTCTATGCCGTCAGCGTGTGGCTGGTGGGCGTCACGGTGATCGTGGCCATGCGGCGCGGCGACCCGGTCGGGATGGCGCTTGTGCTGCTGGCGGCGGGCGGCTACGCGCCTCAGCTCAGCGCGCAGATGTTCATGGGGCTGATCGGCCTCTGGCTGCTGGCCCGGCCCGCCCTTGCGCCCACCCCCTCTCCAACGTGGAGTTTCAGATATTAGCGCGGATCGTCCGGCGCGCCTGGCGCTGAAGCGCCGGGCTGAGTCTGCAAAGCCCTGACGGGCTGGAATACGCCCTTAGCCCGCCAGGGCTTCGTAGGTTCAGCCTGGACCTTCAGGTCCGGGCGGTGCGCTCCATGCTTATCTGCGAAGACCCAGCACCCAGCATGGAGAGGGGCTGGGGGTGAGGATGTCTTGACGCGATTGTCCTGTGACCCTGCCCTGACTTCTGGAAACGACTGGCCATCCTGTACTATACTCAGCGCAACACTCCACCGAGCGATGGCGCAGTCGCATGGACACAGGTCAGAGTCCCGTCCAGGTTTCTGAGATACTCCGGCTGGCTGCCTTCCGGACGATGCCCGAAGCGCAGCTGGAGCGCATCGCCGCCGCCCTGGTCCGGCATACCTACGCGCCGGGGCAGCTCATTTTCCTGGAAGGCGAGCCGCCCGGCGGGTTGTGGTTTGTCGCAGAAGGCCGGGTGAAGATCATCAAGCAGTCGTTGAACGGGCGGATTCAGGCCATCTGTCTGGTCAATCGTGGCAAGTGCTTCGGCAGTTGCCCGCTCTTTCACATGGACCACAACCCGGCCACGGCGCAGGCGCTGGACGAGGTGACGCTTTTCGTCCTGCCGCAAGACGCGCTGGAGCGCCTGGGCGGGCAGGATGCGCTGTTGTCGTCGGCGCTGATGCGAATCTACAGCCAGCGCCTCGATCACCTCGCCCGGCTGACCGAGAGCCTGGGCACGTGGAGCGTCGGCGACCGGATCAACCATCACCTGCTGGCAAACGCGGAGCCGGACGGCAAACACACGGTCGTCACATTGACCCACGAGAAGCTGGCCATGCTGTCGGGCACGGTGCGCGAGACGGTGACGCGCCATCTGGCCCGCCTGGAGAGGGTCGGGGCGGTGAGGAGCGACCTGGGGCGCATCACGCTCGTCGACGCCAGCGCCCTGACCCTGCCCTGCGTCTTTGACGGCGACGACGCGGCGCGATGACGCGCGCGAGTGACACTGGTCACATCAGGGCGCTGGAAAAGGCGCTATCCTGACAAAAGTCGGCGGAAAGTGCCAGGTGGCAAGCGCCATGGCCATGCATGTTGATTCCTTGCTCGAACAGTCGCCGCTGGGCAGGCTTCACCCGGCGACGAAACAGCGCGTTGCCGAGCAGGCGCACCTTGTGACAGTCAGCGCAGGCGCGACGCTGTACGCCCAGGGCGACCCACCCACCGGCCTCTTTGCGCTGGTGGAAGGGCGCGTCAAGCTGTACCGCCAGTCGAAGGAACGCGCGCAGATTCTGGCGCTGCCGCTGCCCGGCGAGTGTTTCGGGGCGGAGTCGTTCCCCACCGGCGCGCCCAGTCCGTGCACCGCCGCCGCCCTCACCAGCGTGGTGGCCGTGACCATCCCGCCCGGTGCGCTCGGCCCACTTCTCGACGCCCACCCCGATCTGCAAGAGCTTCTCCTGGAGCTGATCGCGGTCCGCCTCAAGCAATTTGTCTCGCTCGTCCATGATCTCGCCTTTCGCGACGTGACGTCGCGGCTGGCGGCTATCCTCATCTCACGCGCCACGGCGGAAGGCCACCCGACAGAAGAGGGCATTTCGCTCGACCGGCTGCTCTCCCAGCAGGAATTTGCCGCGATGGCTGGCTCGGCGCGGGAAGTCATCTGCCGCATCTTCAAGAAGCTCGAAAAAGACGGCCTGCTGCGCATGACGCCGCACAGCATTCACGTGCTCGACGTGGATGGGCTGCGGGAGATCGCCGCCCGTGAGGCGCGTTAGGGGCGGCTCTGGCTGGCCCTCACCCCTGGCAAGTCGCCCACAGCGCCCAAAAAGTTCCAGCGTTCCTCTCGCCCAAACGGCGCATCCCGCCCTCGGCGGCCCCGTACCGAACGCGCGCGACAGGCAGCCGTTCAGCCCGACGGTTAGCCCGGTCGAGCGGGCAACTTCATCGGCCAGCACAAAATGCATGGTATGCTTTCCGCTGACGTGTTCCTCATCACGTCACACATTCACTGCCCACCTGAGCTTGGTTGACGTACAACGGACTACTGCGGAGGGTATCATGGTCACTGGCTCCCCAAGAAGCGTAACGTCGTGCCTCTATCGCCGTCTGGACTCCGGGATTCATGAGCTAACGTTCACCAACGTATCGCCGGACACCGTGACGGAGCTTTTTGCCCACCTGAACGCCATCTTCGACGGCAAAACGCACCGCGATCCGCGCCTGCTCATCCTGCTCGATGGCTCCGCCGCCGGGTTCCCGCCGCTCAACAGGGTGATGAACGGCGGGAAGGACCTGGTAGCGCGCCACCCGGACCGCCCGCTGGTCCGTTACGCGCTCATCATGCAGGGCAACATGCGGTACATCGTGTCTGCCCTGGAGCGGGTCATCCAGCTCTTCCGCAGCTCGAACGAGGTGCGCTCATTTCAGTCGAGCGAGCGCGCCGCCGCGGAAGCGTGGCTGCTCCGCGACGTGCAGAGCGGCGGGTAGGCGCACGCGGGCCTACCGGTACGCCATTTCCGGGTCACGCGGGCGGGGGATATCGAACCAAAGGCCGTCCAGGAAGGCCATCTCCTCGTCATCCAGGTGCACATCGACGGCGCGCAGGCTGTCGTCGATCTGTTCGGGCCGGGTCGCCCCGGCGATGGCCGAGGTAATGGCCGGTTGCGCCAGCACCCATGCCACCGCGACCTGGACCAGCGACTTGCCGCGCGGCTCAAAGAAAGCTTTGAAACGCTCCACGGCGTCAAACTGCGCATCTTGCCAGTAACGACGCCGGTACAGGTCGCCGGAGATGCCCAGGGCAAAGCGCGTGCCCGTCGCCGGTTCCGCCTCGCGCCGGTGCTTGCCGGTCAGGAATCCGCCCGCCAGCGGATTGTAGATGATGACGCCGACGCCTTCTTCCTGGCATAGCGGCAGCAACTCGTTTTCGATCTCGCGGTACAGCAGGTTGTAGCGCGGTTGGATGCAGTCGTAGCGGGCAATGCCGAGCTTGTCGCTGGTCCATAGCGCTTTCGCCAGCCGGTAGGCCCGGTAATTGCTGCACCCGATGTAACGCACCTTGCCGGCGCGCACCAGGTCATCCAGGGCGCGCAACGTTTCATCGAGCGGCGTCTCCGCGTCAAAGCTGTGCATCTGGTACAGGTCGATGAAGTCGGTCTGCAGGCGGCGCAGGCTGGCCTCGACGGCGTCCAGGATGTGCCGCCGCGAGCCGCCCATGTCGTTGGGCGCGTCGCCCATCCGAAAATGGCATTTCGTGGCCAGGATTGTCTCGTGCCGCCGCCCCGGATGGGCGCGAAGCCAGTTGCCGATGATCGTCTCGGTCGCCCCGGCGGTCTTGACGTCGGGCGGCACGGGATAAACATCGGCGGTGTCGATAAAGTTGACGCCCGCATCCCAGGCGCGGTCCAGGATGGCGAACGACGTCGGCTCGTCGCACTGGTGGCCGAAGGTCATCGTGCCCAGGCAGATTTCGCTGACCCGCAGTCCGGTGCGGCCCATCCGTTTGATCTTCATGGTGCTCTCCTCGTGAAGGCGCTGGCCCGGCTCGCCGGTGAGGCGCGCGGCTGTACGCCTGTTATAGACGGTCCCAGCGCGGTTGGCAACTGACCAGCCCAACCGTCGCGAACAGGGCAAGCGCCTCATCCCCTGGCCACTCTCTACGCGGAGCGCTGCGTGGAGAAGGGGAATTGCGCGGCGAGGGGGCGGGCAGGTTCCGCTTGCCACAACGGCCAGCCCAGGGGGAAGCCCGGCAGGCGTGGAAAGGGGCCAGGGGTGAGGTCAGGGCGTCGATGCGGCTTGCCCTGGGCCAGTGGCTCGGCAAGCGCGGCAATGCTCCCGCGCGATGGACCTTGTTTCATCTGCGCCGGTCGGTCCTGTTATAATGGCGGCACGACCGAGCCATGCTCCAGCAGGAAGATGCCATGCCCGACCCCAATCTGCTCGATGCGCTGCAAGCGCTGCGTGATCGATACGCCCAGAACTTGAAGACGACCGGCTCCCTGATCGCGGCCCTGAAGAATGCGACCACGGCGCTCGGAAAGACGGCGCGCGCCCTCGCCGAGATGGCCGAGTCTGGCGCGGGCGGTGATTCGGAAAAAGTTGGGGGCGCACAAAGGTCGCTGGAAACGATACGCTTCAAGGAAACGATTGGCGACGTATTGCTGCCCGATCTCCGGCGCGACCAGAGGCAACTCGCCGCCTTCGTGGGGCTGCTTCGCGACGCGATCTCAGCCCTGCGCGCCGAACAGGTCGATGTGGTGAAGCTCGGCAAGGCGCACACCGCCCTGCAGAAAAGCAGGCTACAGGACCCGGCGCTATCCGGCCTGCTGCCCGCCCTCGCCGCCGAACTGGCCGACGCAGAAAACCGCCTGGGAGCTACCTTTGGCGAGGCGCTGCGCGACGCACTGGCCGAGCGTGGCATCCAGATCGGCGGCAGAGCGCCGCACTTCGAGATCGGGCGCTTTGCACTGGATGTCGATTTTGTGTCTCGCCGGGCAGCCCTGAACTATGGCAAGGAACGGGTGGCGGCGCGGTTGCCGCTCAGCGTGGATGGCATCCTCAAGGCCTACGAGCACGCGCGAAAGCAGATCACGGAGCGCCAGGAAGACGGCGGCGTGTGGATCAGGACCCTGTACGACGCCTGGGAAAGCGCGCTCAGCCGCCGCCAGACGAACGATCTGCGCGCCAACATCGTGGACTGCTATTTTGAAATGGTCCTGCTGCGGCAAAACAAGGCTTTTCGCAGTGCGCCGAGCAGACACGCCTTCACCGACTATAGCCGCGCACAGTTCGCATTTGACCTCGACCAGTTCCTGAATCGCCAGCGCCTGGAGTACAAAGGCTCTCGGCCTGCCGCGCACGTCGCCATCAAAGCCCACACCGATGATCCGGCGCGCAGCCTGTGGGTGGTGGATGGCGACGGCCCGCACGATGGGCGCTACATCGGCGATCTCGTCTTCGCGAAGGAGTGACCCGGATGCTGCCTGAGCCGCGCCTTGCGCGCCAGATCATCGAAGTCCTCGGCCAGTCGGGCACGCCCGCGCCAAGGGGCGTCATGCACTACAACGTCGGCAACGAGTCGCTGCTGGCGGCGCTCGACCGGCACTATTTTTCCTCGTACCTTGCCGACGGCGGGGCCGTCTTCAAGCTGGTGGTGGGCGATTACGGCAGCGGCAAGTCGCACTTTCTCTACTGCGTGCGGGATGTGGCGTGGCAGCGCGGTTTTGCGGTGAGCAAGGTCGATCTCAGCCCCAAAGAGTGCCCTTACGATGACCAGAAGCGCGTCTATGCCGCCGTCGCGTCGTCGCTGATCTGGCATGAAACCGGTGAGCTGGCGAGCGACGAGAACGGCCTCACCCGTTTTCTGGACGGCACACTGCGCGCGCTCGTCAGTCCACACGGGCTTGATCTGCAGGACCCGCAAGCCGCCTCACTGCCCGACATGGCGGCGTTACGCTCTACGCTGGAGAGCACCGCTATTGACAGCCTGAGCTATCAGCGCGCTGTGTTGGGCTATATGGATGCGCTGCTGCGTGGGCAAGAACAACGCCTTGAATCGCTGCAACGCTGGCTGCACGGCGAAGAAACCAGCCCGGAAGACATGCGCGATCTGCGCCTGATCGGCGTCACGGAGAAAATCGGCAAGACGAACGCCTTCAAGACGCTGCGCTCCCTGTGCCAGGTCATTCGCGCGTTAGGCTACACCGGATTGGTGCTGCTCTTCGACGAAGGCGACCGTATGTTGAGCATCGGTGGGAAGTCAGAGAAGATCGCCACCGACAATCTGCGCGAGGTGATCGACCGCTGTCGCGACGATCTGCCCGGCGCGATGTTCATGTATGCCGTGCCGCCTGAATTTATCAACACGGTTATCCCGAAATATCCCGCCCTGCAACAGCGCGTGCAAGCCCCCAATTACTTCTCACGCGCCAACCCGTTCAGCCCTCAGATCAGCCTGGAAAAGCTGGACTTGCCCGACCTTGAGATGCTCATTCAGGTCGGCCAGCGCCTGTTGCCCATCTTCCAGCTCGCCTACGACGTCCGGCTTGACCCGGACATTCAGTCGGAGAATATTCGCCTCATGGCGGAAGCAGCGCTTAAGTCGTTCCTGGCCATCAGCCACCGCCGCCTGTTCGTCAAGGCGCTCGTTACGGAGTGGTTCCGCCAGAAAGAGGATGGCCAGCAGATCCTCAACGCCGACTATGCGGACCGACTGATACGCGGGGAGAGCGACGCGCTTCTGGCGCTTGCCGAGGACGATCAACGCCCTTATTGACATTGACTGCGAAAAGGTGAACGATAACCGTGGACGAGCAGCGAAGCGTGGTGCATCCGCGTCTTGGGCGTGGCAGGCTGCTGCGCACTTATATGGGCAGTTATCTGTGGGAAGTGCAGTTCGATTCGGGGCGGCGCTACCGGCTGCCGTCCCACGAGTTTGACCGCGACTCCGTGGCCGAATTTGCCGCGCCGGGCCAGCCTTTCCGCCCAGCTGCGCCGGTCCTGCACGACGACCAGTTTTATAACCGGCAGGCGCTCGAAGCGCTGCGCGTGGGCGTTGTGCCGGTGCAACATGTCGAAGACTTGACCATTGGGCTGGAAACCGAGCGTTTGTCCCTGGAGCGCGCCCTGAAGCGCACCCAGGAACACGGCGGCGATGCGGTGGCGGTCATCGCCGATTATGGCTTCGGCAAGAGCCACTTCCTGGAGCTTACCGCACGCACGGCGCTGCGTTTGAACTTCGTCGTGGCGTCGGCAAGCCTGGACCTGGTCGAGGTGCCGCCGGGAAAAGCGCGCGAGATCTACCGCGCCCTGATCCCGTCGCTGCGCTATCCGGACCATGACCGGCGCGGTCTGAGGCCCTTGCTCGACAGGGCGCTGGAGAACCCGGCGGCGGCGGCTCATTTCACCGCACAGAGGCCCATCGAGGACTGCCCGCTGAGCATGGCCCTGGACGCGCTGGCCAATTGCCCGGCCCAGCAGGCGCAGGA
>JADZBY010000663.1 GCA_020851855.1 Anaerolineae bacterium | reverse complement strand
GTCGCGCCGGGCGTCAGGCAGGCCGCCGCGTGCTGGGCGGCCACCGCGTCAAAGTCGGCGTTCTCGTGCGTCAGGATCAGGTGCGTCATGCATTGTCACCGCAGCGTGTCCCACACTTCCAGCTTGGCGCTGACCGCCCGTATCACCGCGTCGGTGAACTCCGTCGTGCTCGCGTTCCCCGCCAGATCGGACGTCTTGACGCCCTGGTACACCGTCTCCAGTGTCGCCTCGTAAATGGCCCGGCTGGCGCGCCCGGCGGCTGGCTCGTTGATGTGCGCCAACAGCGCCGCCCCGGCCAGGATCATGGCCATCGGGTTCGCCACGTTCTTGCCCTCAAGGCTCGGCGCGGTCCCGTGCGGCGCTTCGGTGACGGCCACCCGCACGTTCAGCTCATCGTCAAAGCTCAGGATTTGCGACTCCGCGCCCGCAATCGAGCCAAACAGCTTGAGCACTAGGTCCGACAGCAGGTCGCCGTCCCGGTTCAGCGTCGGGATGACCAGCGGCTCGCCGGACGTTTCGAGCAGCAAGGCGAACGTGGCGTCGATGAGCTGCGGCTCGTAGCGCACCTGCGGATGACGTGCAGCGGCGGCGTCCATTTCTTCCTTGAACAGCCCTTCGTACACCGGGCTGACCGTGTACTTCGGCCCACCAAAAACCTTCGCGCCCGCCTTGCTCGCCGCCTGGAAGGCGTATTCAGCCACGGCGCGGCACGTCCGGCGCGAAATTTTCTCGGTGCGGAAGGCGCGTTCTTCCAGGCCGTCGCCCTCGCGCCACTCTTTCGCGTTGTAGGCGTCGTCCACGGCCATGCGCACCACGGTTATCGGCGCATACACGCCACCCAGCGGCCTCACCGACGGGATGCGCCGCCCGGTGCGCTGGATGACCTCGCCCCGGATGCGCTCGCGCAGGATGGCGTTCGGGCTGCCCACGTCGCCTTTCGTCTCCG
Organism: Anaerolineae bacterium; assembly: GCA_020851855.1. Taxonomy (GTDB): domain Bacteria; phylum Chloroflexota; class Anaerolineae; order Aggregatilineales; family UBA2796; genus JADZBY01. The sequence continues at coordinate 4,205 of JADZBY010000663.1, read as the reverse complement.
GCGTAATCGTCGCCGCCTTGATGCCCAGCCCGTACTGGTTGAGCGCGTCGGCGGCCTCAAAAACAACCCGGTTCTGCGTTTGGCGGCGGTTGGCGAGCGACAGGTCGAAGGGGATGAAGTTCAACGGATAGCGTGTGACCGATGGATCGAGGACGCGCAGCGCCTCAGCGAGGAGTTCCTGACCCGTTTGGTCGCCCTGCAACACGATCACCGTTCGAGTGCTCAAGTTGGGATGGTCCTTTCTGTAACAGCTTGTAGCGTGACAAAAACGGCTTCACCGGCGGCACGGACGGCGCGCCGGGCACGGCGACCGGGCGCGCCCCGATGGCCGTTTCAATTCCCTCGATCAGCGCATCCATGCCCACCGGCTTCATCAGCACCATGTCCGCGCCCGCCTCACGCCGCCGGTCTTCCAGGTCCAGCGCGGAATAGGCCGTCACGAAGATGATCGGCAGCCGCATGGTCGCCGGGTGCAGTCGCATCATCTTGCACAACGTGAAGCCGTCCAGGTCCGGCATCATGATGTCCAGCAGCGCACAATCCGGGCGGTTGTCCTGCGCCACGCGAATGGCCTCGATGGAGTTCAGGACGGTGAAGGCCTGATAGCCGTTCAATTCCAGCATCAGGCGCAGCAATTCCAGCGTATCGTGCTCGTCGTCCACGACCAGTACACGTTTCATGCCGCACCGTCCTGCCCCATTGAGGTTGGCCCTGTTCGTGCCCGCATTTCGCCAGCGCCGCTCACGGGGCGGCGGTGGCCGTCGCGCCCGGTTCGAAGAGCGGTGGCCGGACGCCCGCCGCATCCATGTACGAGATGGCGGCCAGCGCCGAAAATATCGCCACCCCGGCGAAGATCAACGCGGCGACCCGGTCATCGCGCCCACGCAGGATGGCGAACGTGCCCGGCAGCGCAATGATGAAGTAGGCGCTGTACAGGATATTGATGATCGGGCGGTCAAAGGGATTGCCCGATGCCCAGCGCAGCAGGAAAAGCGCCAACTCGGCCACCGCGAGCAGCGTGCACGTCCACATCGCGCCCCAGAACTGCCCGCTCAGCCCGCGCCCGGTCACGCCCAGGTAAGCCGCCCATCCGCCCAGGATGAAGCAGAACAGGGTATACGCGGTCAGCGCCACGGTGGCCAGTGTGTCCAGCAAGTTCACCATGCTTGTCGTAGCTTTTTTTGAGTGCCGTGTCGGAACCGTTCTAGATTATAGCATCCCGAACCGAACTGCTGTGCCCAAATTCACGAGTCAATCAGCGTCGCGGCGGCGCACAGGCCAAAAACCAGGCGAAAAAAACGGGCGCGGCGTTCCGTGCCCGTTTCAGATGAACCTTCTCGCCTATCGCGGGAAAGAAGAGGCGGGGCTGTTCAGGGCTAATTCACCGCCAGGAAGCCCAGGTCGCGGTCGCGGACCAGCCCGATCCAGCTCACGTCGGTTTGATCGGGCAACCGCGCGATGATCGTCGCCACGAACACACCACCCGGCCCCGCCACAACGTTGCCTTGCGCTTCCCAGCCGTCAAACAGGCGGCGTCCGGGATCGACCGCGCTCGTATAGTTCGGCAGGCGCGCCGCCAACGAAGACACCGCCTGTTCCGCCGCCGCCTGATCGGCGTACGCCAGCGCTAGGACCATGCTGCGGTCCGTCTCGCCGCGCCGGTAGCCGAATCCCGCCGCCGTATAAGCGGGCAGCGGCGCGCTCAGCATGGCCTCATCGGCAGCGGCGCGCGCGTTATCTGCCAGCGTTTCCCCGCCGAAGAGCGCCGCGCTCAGCAGCAGCGAGTCAGGCCCGGTGTCGGCGTTCTCCAGCGCCAGCGCCAGCGCCGCATAGGCCGGATCGTCCGCGATGCGCGGCCCCGGCTCCAGCGCGGGCTGAATGCGAGCCGTCGAGGGCGCGGCGATGATCGTATCGGGCGTCACCAGCAGCCGGTTGTAGCGCGGCCCGGCCACGTATTGCGCCGCATTGCCCGCATCCGAGGCGTTGTCTGCGCCCAGCGCGTACACGGTCTGCCCACCAACCTGGGTCGGCTGGTAGCCGAGAGTCGCCAGCACACCCGCCAGCGCCCCGGCATCGAACTGCCCTTCGAGGATGCCGTACTGATCGGGCAAATCCGCGCCCACGGTCAGCTCACGGTCCACGTTGAAGCTGTTCAGGCCAAAGGTGGATGCCCAGGCCGACGGGTTGTCCAGCCCGCTGAAGGGTGAATAGTACACCTGCGACCCGAACTCCCACAGCAGATTCACGCGCACATCGGGCGGAAGCTGATCGATGGCGTCCAGGCTGTCGATCTGCACGCCGAGCACGCGCTCCAAATCGCTGAGCGAGCCGTACCAAAGGACGGTGTGGGCGGCCTCGTCATCCGGCACACGGGCCAGCATCGCGCTGAGCGGCCCACCCTGCGCGGCGGCGTCTTGCACACGCCCCACGGGCAGCGCCATCATGCCCAACACGGCGATCAGGACACAGGCCCACGCGGCTATTCTCTTGAACATGCCTTACGTACTCCACACACCCACGAATCGATTCGTCATTTAGCGGGTGTTATGAACGTCGACCGGCGGACACTGCCCAGATAGACAATGTCAACGCCCGGCTCCTCTCCACGACTACCACCCCAGAGGGGACCCCGGCAGCCGTAGAGAGGGGAGCGAGCGAACCCACGCCGTTCCCCCTCTCTACGCGGTACTCGGCGTGGAGAGGGGGTTAGGGGATGAGGCTCAGCGTTCATAACAGCCTCTTAGCGGGCTGGCGTCGGCGTCGGGACGTTTGCGCCCACCGCCGAGATCGGGATCGAGAGCACCATCTCGCCGTCACGATCCCGCAGCGTGATGGTCTGGCGCGCATCGCCCCAGATCGCCCGTTCCAGCCCCCAGTACAGCGCGCGCGGCGTGTTCTCGCCCTCGCGCGTATAGAGCAATACCGAACGCCCGCCGAACATCTGGTAATCCGGGAAGGTATACGTGTTCCCGTTCGCGTCCGAGAGCGTCCAGCCGCCGATCTCGACCACGGCGTCGCTGTTGTTCCGGATCACGATCTGCTCTTCGGTGATGTCGCCCGCGCTGACCACATCCACAATCTCAAGCTGTGCGCCGGACGCCAGCGCGGCGAGCGGCGTGGACGTGGGCAGCGGCGTATCGGTGATGCGCACCGTCGGGCTGGGCGTCGGCGTCGGCGTGCGCGTCGCCAGCCCGCAGCCTTCGACCGGGATGATCAGCACGTCGCCAATTTGCAGGCGCGTATCATCGTCCGGCGTTAGCTCATTCGCCTCGCGGATCTGATCGACCGTGACGCCGTAGCGCGTCGCAATCGCGCCAAGAAATTCGCCCTCGACCAGCGAATGCGTCGGGCAGCCGCTCGGATCGGTCGGCGTGAAGGTCGGCGCTTCAATCGTGCCCACGCCTTGCGGCAGCAGCGTGGTATCCAATCCTGCGCTCGCGACCGTGCCTGCGCCGCCGGTTGGTGTGGGCAGGATGCTGGCGGCGGCGCGCGTGCCGGGCGGCGTGGCGGTGACCACGACGTATACGACGGGCAGCGTTGCGTCCGGGTCGGTTGTGGCCGTCACGACGACCTGCAACAGGCCCCGCGCCGGAGTCGGCTCGTTGGGTCGGCGCGCGTCGCTGATCAGGATTACCGCCGAAGTCACGAGGATGGTGACGACGATGTTCAGGAACAGGAATCCAAGCAGGGAACGGCGGGCCAAGCGCATCTCTCCAGATCGGGTTTGGGACGGCGCAGTCACATCGTTTTTGCATTGTATCACGAGTCAAAGCGGCCCGCCCGGCGTTTACCGGGCGAGCCGCTCCATTTCCCTCACTTTGTGGGGCGACAGATTGGGGGGGAATCCGGACAACCCACCCGACCAGCCAGATCGACGGATCAGGTTCGCGACGCGCCCCTACCCGTTGTGGCGCTGTAGGGGCGGCTCGCGAGCCGCCCGCACACCCAATGCGCCCGCACATCCAACGCGCCCTCGCACCCGATGCGCCCGGCCACCTGATCCGCCCGGTAACACGGGCGCGTCGCGACGCGCCCCTACCGATTGCGATGCTGGGGGCGATTCCTAATCATCCCCGCCCGATGGCGACGCCGCCTCGACAGGCGCGCGCCCCTGCGTGCCCGACTTCGCCTTCATCGGCGCGACGTTCTCGCGTGGATCGAGCAGCACCACCAGCCCGATTAAGGCGAAGTTGGCGTACAACAGC
>JADZBY010000662.1 GCA_020851855.1 Anaerolineae bacterium | reverse complement strand
TCGGGCCGGAAGGCGCGGCGCAGCTGCTCCATGACCTTCTTGCGCATTTCCTCGTAATCGTGCGTGGCGCTGGCTTCCTCGTCGCGCGGGACGGCGAAGCCGAGCGACTGGCCGCGCTTGATGATGTCTGCGCCAACGTTGCTGGTCATGACGATGATCGCGTTGCGGAAGTCCACCTTGCGCCCACGCGCGTCTGAGAGGCGGCCTTCTTCCATGATCTGGAGCAGCATGTTGAAGGCTTCCGGATGCGCCTTTTCGATCTCGTCAAAGACGACAATCGAGTACGGGCGGCGGCGCAGCGCTTCGGTGAGCTGGCCCGCGTCCTCGTAGCCGACGTAACCGGGCGGCGCACCGACCAGCCGCGCAACGGTGTGGCGCTCCATGAACTCGCTCATGTCGAGCTGGATCAGGGCGTCTTCGCTGCCGAACATGAACTCGGCCAGCGCCTTGGTCAGCTCGGTCTTGCCTACGCCCGTCGGGCCGAGGAAGATGAACGAGCCGATGGGCCGGCGCGGGTCCTTCAGCCCGGCGCGGGCGCGGCGCACGGCCTTGGCGATGGCCTCGATGGCCTCGTGCTGGCCGACGATCCGCCCGTGCAGGAAGTCTTCCATGTTCAGCAGGCGCTGCGATTCGTCGCCGCTGATGCTGGTCACCGGGATGCCGGTCCACATGGACACCACTTCGGCGATGTCTTCCTCGGTCAGCTTGGGCTTGCCCGTCTCCGGGTCCCAGCTTTCCTTGTAGCGGGCCAGCATGTCCATCAGCTCGTTGGAGCGCGCTTCCAGTTCGCCGCGGCGGTCCTCGCTCACGTCGCCAAGCTCACCGCTCGTCTCTTCGGTGATTTCGGCCAGTTCCGTCTCGGCCCGGCGCACGCGGATCGCTTCCGGACTCTTGTACATGCGCACGCGGCTCGCGCCCTCGTCCACCAGGTCGATGGCCTTATCGGGCAGGAAGCGGTCCGGCACATAGCGCGCCGAGAGCCGCGCCGCCGCTTCGAGCGCCTCGTCGGTGATCTCGAGGTTGTGGTGCTGCTCATACGGCGAGCGGATGCCGCGCAGGATTTCTATCGTCTCTTCGATGGTCGGCTCGTCGACGAAGATCGGCTGGAAACGCCGCGCGAGCGCCGCATCGCTCTCGATGTGCTTACGGTACTCGTCAAACGTCGTCGCGCCGATGCACTGTAGCTCGCCACGGGCCAGCGCCGGCTTCAGGATGTTGGCGGCGTCCACGCTGCTGCCCGCCGAGCCTGCCCCGACGAGCATATGCACCTCGTCGATGAACAGGATGCTGTCCGAGGACTTGAGTTCCTCGATCACGCGCTTGAGGCGCTCTTCAAACTGGCCACGATACATCGTGCCGGCCACCAGGCTGCCCACGTCAAGCTGCAACACGCGCTTGTCAAGCAGCGTGGCGGGCGTTTCCCGCGCGACGATGCGCCGCGCCAGCCCCTCGACAATGGCCGTCTTGCCCACGCCCGGCTCTCCGATGAGCGCCGGGTTGTTCTTCGTGCGGCGGCTCAAAATCTGGATGACGCGCTCGATCTCCGTATCGCGCCCGATAACCGGGTCGAGCTTGCCCTCTTCGGCAAAGGCAGTCAGGTCCGTTGCCAGTTGGTCAACGAGCGGCGTCTTGACGTTCTGCCGCCGCGACGAGGGCGAGGCAGGCGGCTGAGACGCGCTGCCCGGCCCGCTGCCCGGCCCCTGCGTCGACGCGCTCGATCCGGGGATGCTGGGCCGGTTTGTCGGCTGCGTCGAGGACGGGTTCTCCAGGATCACGCGGCGCGTCTGGCGGCGCACGTCGTCCGGCTTAACGCCCAGGCGCTTCAGCACGTCGATGGCCACGCCTTCATCCTGGCGCACCAGCCCCAACAGCAGGTGCTCGGTCCCGATATAGTGGTGGCCGAGCCGCCGCGCTTCGTCGACGGCCAATTCCAGCACCTTCTTTGTGCCGGGCGACAGGTCGAGCCGCGATCCGCTGGAACGCTGCCCGGCGCGCGTCATGCGCTCCACAAATTCTTCGACGCGGCGCGGATCCACGCCCAGATCGCGCAGCACGCGCCCCGCGACTCCGCCCTCTTCGCGCATCAAACCGAGCAGAAGATGCTCAGTCCCGATATAGCTATGATTGAGACGTTCGGCTTCCTCTTGCGCCAGGCTCAGGACCCGGCGTGCTCGCTGAGTGAAGCGCTCCATCTTGTTCGCCACTTGTCATGTCCTCCATCGCCCTGGCTCTGATTCGCTGCGAACACATTTGCGCCCGGCGGGCCGAATTTTAGCCACTCTCAACACGGCCTGATGCCTGGGGATTTTCATGAATCAACCGGTAAAACGCGCCAGAGACGTTCCTGGTGGCCGCCCCGCATGCGCGAGGGGCGTCTTCATCATCGGAACGCCGGGCATTTCGGAGCGCAGGATAATCACAATTATACGCGGAAAGGGGGGGGATGCCGAGTCCGCGCACATTGGCGTTTGATCAGAAAATGCGCCATGCTGGCGACCTTGAGAGCGCCATTCGCGCGTGCTGCGCCACTGAAGGCCCCACGGGCGGTTTATGAGGCAGCCGCTTCCGCTCCCAGCGCCGCACGAACCTGATCGAGAATGTTTATGTGTGCGCCGGGCGTACATCCGGCGCGGCGGGCTGTGGCGATGAGTGGCTCTAGCCTTCCCCGCCATACAGCGCCACGATCTGCTCGGCATAGTCCTGGATGCTGCGCCTGAGCGGCAGCGGTGCGACGACCTCGACGCTGCGCCCGTACGCCAGCAGATAGTCGCGCGCTGACTCCAATGAGGTGAACGTCAGCGCCAGCTCCCAATGGGGCGCGTCGCCGCGCGGCGCTTGCTCATCCACCTGCGCCTGAAGCGGCTCGCCAAAGCGCCGCAACAGGCCCGGCAGCGCTGCCCGCGCCGCGCGCACCTGCACTCCGTATACGGCGCGCCGCCCGCCGAAATCCGCACGCCACGCCGCCCACGCTTCCGCCAGATCAAAATCCTGTGGGCGCTCAAAGCGCTCGGACAGCAGGCGCGCGTCCAGAAGGTCGGCTACGCGGCGTGCGTCCAGCCTGCCTGCCTGCCGGTACACGACATACCACGCGCCCGCCTTGGCCACCAGCCCCAGCGGCTCCGCGTCGATCTCGACCCGCACACCGGCCAGCGACGGCGTACACAGCCGCACACGGCGATTTTCCCGCACAGCGCGGTGCAGCACGTCGAGGAAGGGCGTCGTCTCCGGCCCGCCGTCCCACGTTTCGGCATCCAGGTGGAAGCGCTGGCGCATGTGGGCCTCGTCTCCGCGCCGCACGTCGGGCAGCGCCGCCGCCAATTTACGCAGCGCGGACTTCAGCTCGCCGCCCACGCCCAGATCGACCAGCGGGCGCGGGATGCTGAGCGCGAACATGAACAGCGCCTGCGTCTCGGCAGGCGTCAGGCCGGTCAGGCTGGTACGATAGCCTTCGCTCAGGGAAAAGCCGCCCTCGCGCCCCGGCTCGCCGTAAACCGGCACGCCGCTGGCCGAGAGCGCCTCAATATCCCGGTAAATAGTGCGCTCCGAGACTTCAAGCTCGGCGGCAAGCT
>JADZBY010000661.1 GCA_020851855.1 Anaerolineae bacterium | reverse complement strand
TCCGCATGCTAATCATTACATACCAGGGAATATCCGGTAGCGCAGCGCGTGTCTCATTGCTAGGGTCTGTCTGCAAACCCTCACCCCCGGCCCCTCTCCCTCATGGAGAGGGGTGAGGAAACTAAGGGGCACCCTGCTTTTCTCCCCTCTCGCCCTGAGGGAGAGAGGGGCTGGGGGAGTGAGGGTCAACCCAGAAACAGACTTTGCAGACACGCCCTAACGTGACTCGCGGCTTCTCCCAGAATCTCCAGAGTGCGCACGACCGCGTATGCAACCAACTCCTCATCTGCCAGCGACTCGCGTGGAAGTTCACCAAGAAATTGCCGAGCTTTTTGCGCCATGTCGAGCACGTCGCGCCATAGCGTTTCATCCCGCGCGTTCATAAATGACCTCAGCGGTTTTCGAAACGCGCTCGCGGATGTGACGGCTCAACGAAAGCGAGGTATTCAGGTCCACAGGACGGCCAACGAGTGCACTCAATTCGTCCGCCATGCGCACGAGACTGAAATAACCAACGGTTGCGTCTGGCTCAAACTCGACCAAAATGTCGACATCGCTGTCTGGCCGGAAATCATCGCGCAGCACGGAGCCGAACAACGCTAGCCGCTTGACCCGACGTCGTTCACAGAGCCTACGAATTGAGTCGATTGGGAGTGGAATCGCGCTCTTGACCATAACACCCCATCCCCTTTTCAGAGAATTATACTCCCAGGGATAGGGCAGTGGTCTTGTTTACTCGACCGCAGGCAACTGCACGTTCACACTTGTGAAATACACGGCAGAGTGTGCAGTTGCCTCGGTACAAGCTAGGATAGCCCTGCTCACCCCACGGCCAGCGCGTTCAGGCGTTCTTCCACCGAGGCGCGCGCCTGGGTCAGCTCGGCGAGCTTGGCGCGCTCGCGCTCCACCACGTCGGGCCGGGCGCGGCTCACGAACTGCTCGTTGGAGAGCATTTTCTCGGTCTTCTCGATCTGCGCGCGCAGCGTCTCCAGCTCTTTGGACAGGCGCTCGCGCTCGGCGGCCAGGTCCACCATGCCCGCCAGCGGCAGATACACCGTCGCGTCGCCGGACACCACGGCGGCGGCCTGTTCGGGCGCGTTGCCGCCCAGCGCCGTGATTTGCTCCACGTTGCACAGCCGGGCGAACACCTCGGCCATGCCCACCACCTGCGCCGCGCTCTCGCCCGCCACGATGGCGGTGATGCGCTTGCCGGGGTCCACGTTGTAGGTGGCGCGCACGTTGCGGATCTTCACGATCAGGTCGCGCAGCGTGTCCATGAACGCCTCGGCGGAGTCGTCCAGCGCGCCCTCGTCGGCCACCGGCCACGCCGACACGATGAGCGGTTTGCGCTCGCCGGGCAGGTAGCGGGCGATTTCCTCGGTGATGTACGGGATGTACGGGTGCAGCAGGCGCAGCGCCGTATCGAGCACGTGCAGCAGCACGGCGCGCGTCCGGGACTTGGCCGCGGCGTCGCTGCCGTAGAGCGCGTTCTTGCTGATCTCCACGTACCAATCCGCAAACTCGTCCCACAGGAACTCGCGAATCTGCCGCCCGGCCTCGCCGTACAGATAGGCGTCGAACAGGCGCTGCACGCTGCCCACCAGCCGGTTGAGGCGACTCAGAATCCAGCGCGAGGGCGCGTCCAGCGTTGCCCGGTCGATGCTCTCCAGCGCCGGCGCGTCGCCTTCCAGGTTGGAGAGTGTGAAGCGCGCCAGTTGCCAGAGCTTGTTGCCGAAATTGCGGCTGTACTCGATCTGGCTTTCGCCCAGGTTCATGTCCGCGCCAGGCGTGCTGCCGGTCAGAAGGGCAAAGCGCAGGGCGTCGGCCCCGTACTTGCCGATGATGAGCAGCGGGTCGATCACGTTACCCCGCGTCTTGCTCATCTTCTCGCCGTGCTCGTCGCGCACCAGCCCGTGCAGGTACACGGTGCGGAATGGCACATCGTCGGTGAACCACAGGCCCATCATGATCATGCGGGCCACCCAGAAGAACAGGATGTCGTAGCCCGTTTCGAGCATATCCGTGGGATAGAAGCGGGCGAGATCGGGCGTCTGGCGCGGCCAGCCGAGCGTGCTGAATGGCCACAGGCCGCTCGAAAACCACGTGTCGAGCACGTCGTCATCCTGCGTCAATTCCGGGCTGCCGCACGTTGCGCAGCGCGTCGGCGGCTGGCGATCCACCGTGATATGGCCATTCGGGCAATAGAAGGCCGGGATGCGGTGGCCCCACCACAACTGGCGGCTGATGCACCAGTCCTTGATGTTCTCCAGCCAGTTGAAGTACACCTTCTCGAAGCGCTCCGGCACGATCCTGATACGCCCGTCGCGCACGGCGTCGATGGCTTTGCGGGCGAGCGGCTCCATCTTCACGAACCACTGCACACTGAGCATCGGCTCCACGATCTCGCCGCCGCGCTGGCTGCGCGGCGTGGTGCGCCGGTACGGCTCGGTGCGGAGCGTCAGCCCGGCGGCGGCCATGTCGTTCCACAGCCGGGTGCGCGCCACGTCCCGATCCAGCCCGGCGTACGGCCCGGCGTTGTCGTTCAGCGTGGCGTCCTTGTTCAGGATGTTGATCAGCGGCAGGTTGTGGCGCTGGCCGATCTCGTAGTCCGCAAAGTCGTGGCCGGGCGTGATCTTCAGCGCGCCCGTGCCAAATTCGCGGTCCACATATTCATCCGCGATCACCGGGATGGGCCGGTCGAGCATGGGCACAAGCGCCGTCGCCCCGATCAGGGCCTTGTAGCGCTCGTCGTCGGGATGCACGGCCACAGCGGTATCGCCGAGGATCGTCTCCGGGCGCGTCGTGGCCACCGGGATATAGGCGTCGCTGCCCTGGATGCGGTACTTGAAGTAGTAGAGCAGCGCCTCTTCCTCGGCGTATTCCACCTCGAGATCGCTGACCGCCGTCTGCAGGCCGGGACTCCAGTTGATCAGGCGCGGGCCGCGATAGAGCAAGCCCTGTTCCCAGAGCCGCACGAACGCCTCGCGCACGGCCTGCGACAGCGACTCGTCCAGGGTGAAGCGCAGCCGTGACCAATCGCAACTGGCTCCCAGGCGGCGCAACTGGGTGATGATCATCCCGCCGTACTTCTCTTTCCAGTCCCAGATGCGATGCAGAAACTCCTCACGGCCAATTTCCTGGCGGCTCGTGCCCTCGTCGTGCAGCATCTTCTCCACCTGAAGCTGCGTGGCGATGCCGGCGTGGTCTGTGCCAGGGACCCAGAGCGCCGCCTTGCCGCGCATCCGCTCGTAGCGGATCATCAGGTCTTCCAGGCTCACGAACATGACGTGGCCCAGGTGCAATTCGCCGGTCACGTTGGGCGGCGGGATGGTGATCACATACGAAGCTGCGCCGGCGGGCGCGATCTCGGGCTTGAACGCGCCGCTCGATTCCCACGCGGAATACAGGCGCGGCTCCGCCTCGGCAAAGTTGAAGTTCTTGGGCATGTCCTGCATGGTGTCGGTCATCCTTGGTGGTTTGAGCACTCACACGGCTCCCAGAGCCAGTTCACGGGCGGCCCGTTGCGGCGGGCCAGACGAAGACTCCCATTCGATACGCCGGTTACGCCACCTACATCATCGCCGCGCACGGACATCACCCCCTCTCAGCAGGAACCCAATAGGATGCCTCACCCCAGCCCCTTCTCCACGACTGCCGCCCCAAAGGGGACCCCGGCAGCCGCAGAGAGGGGAGTCGGCCCGCCCTCTCGCCGCGCCGTTCCCCTCTCTACACGGTACTCCGCGCGGAGAGGGGCCAGGGGTGTAGCGCTTCAAACGTCTTCCTACTCCCCGCGCCGGGCTGTGAAGTGAAGCTCCCAGCCCTGCGTCTCGACGGCAATGTCCGAGAAGCCGGCGGCAGTGAGCATGTCTTCAAGCTCCGCCCGCGTCAGCGCCCGGTACGTCACCGGGTGGCGCGTCGCGGTGTAGCGCTCGCCCTTGCCGGACACGAAGAAGGTGTTGAAGGTCACGGTGACGGGTGGGCCGTCGTTCCAGTCCCAGATGTCAAACAGGATGTGGTCGCACTCCGGGTCATCGATGTGCGCCTGTCGCGGCACGAAGCGTGGCCGGTCTTCGAGCATCAGCTCAAAGTCGCGGATGCCGATCACCAGCAGGCCGCCCGGACGCAGCAGCGCGCGGAAATTGGCCAGTGCCGTGCGCAAGTCGTCGTCGCTCAGCAGGTGCGGCAGCGAGTTCCCCGCGCTCACCAGCGCATCGAACGGCCCTTCCACCGCCGGAAGCAGCTCCAGGAAACCGGCTTGCACGAAATGGAGCTTGTCGGACACGCCGAAATCGCCCGCCAGCTCACGGGCGCGGGCCAGCATGTTCGGGCTGGGGTCGGCGGCGGTCACGTCGAAACCGTGGCGCGCCAGGCCGATGGCCTGTGTACCCGTCCCGCACGAGGCGTCCAGCACACGGCGCACGCCCTCGCGCTGGAATTTGCGGCGCAGCGTCGCGCCGTCCCGCTCCATGGCGGCCTGCCAGTCACGGTAAAACAGGTGATACTGGCCGGCGACGGCATCGTAGAACGCAACCGTCTCCTGGTGCGCCGCGCCGGGGTCTTGCGCCGCGGGATGTGCGATGCTGGCCGGGAATCTGAAGTTCATGATGGCCTACTCTCACTCGATGGACGATTCAGGGCTTCGACCGCGCCGCGTTTGCCGCCCGACAGGCAACAAAAAGCGCCTTTCGCCGGACAAGGACGAAAGGCGCGCAGCTTTCGCGGTACCACCCTGTTTCCCCGGCGGGACTCCCCCCACAGACTCCTGACCGGGACACTTCTTACGCGATAACGGGCGCACCCGGATGCGCTTACACGGCGGGCGTGGCCCGCGTTCGGCGCGTCGACTCGGGAGCGACGTTCCGCGGTGAGATCGGAGCGCCTTTCAGCCGGGGGCGCATCTCTCTGGGCGATTCTGCCCGCGTACTCCTCTCCGTCGCCGTCGTTGGCTGGCTTCGGATGTTGGAAACTTGAGGACGCAGTATAGCAGCCCGGACGGGGGGCGTCAATGGTCCTCACCCCCTGACCCCCTCTCCACGCGGCGTACCGCGTAGCAAGGGGGAAGCACGCGCCGGCATGGCAGCCCATCTCCCCTCTCCATGCCGTCGGGGTCCCCTTTGGGGGTGAGGACGCTTTGATGCGATAGTCCTGCCCCCGATCCTTTTCCATGCCAGCCGCCCCAAAGGAACCCCACCGTTCTGGGACACAAACAAAACGAGCCAACCCCTGCCGAGGTTGACCCGCGTATCGCAACAAGTGGGCGCCAAGGGACTTGAACCCCTGACCTCACGGATGTGAACCGTGCGCTCTAACCAGCTGAGCTAGGCGCCCGCAACGTGTCACCAGTATAGCATCCGCCGGGCGGCGTGGCAAGAGCTAGATTCGGGCGTTCGGGCGCGGCCTGCCGGCCCGGCCTGCCCTGCCTACTGGGACAGCATCTCCGCCATCTCATAGTCGTCCATGTTGATCGGCGCGGGCTTGCTGGTCACGTCTTCGAGCGTCACGGTGGCCATTTCGCGCCCGTGCAGCGCCACCATCACGCCGTACTGGCCCGCCGCCAGACAGGACACCGCCTTGATGCCCATCCGCGACGCCAGCAGCCGGTCATAGGCTGTCGGGCTGCCGCCGCGCTGCAGATGGCCCAGGATCGTCAGCCGCACTTCAAAGCCGACGCTCTTGTTCTCCACGAACTTCGCCACGTCCGCCGCGCTGTGTTTCGCGCCTTCCGCCACCACAGCAATGGCGTGATTCTTGCCCTTCAGGTACGCATCTTCCAGCCGCCGGGCGACCTCTTCAAGCTCCATATCCGCTTCCGGGATCAGGATCGCCTCGGCCCCGCCCATGATGCCCGACATCAGCGCCAGATAGCCGCAGCTCCGGCCCATGACCTCGATCACGAAGGCGCGCTCGTGGCTGGACGCCGTATCGCGCAGGCGGTCAATCGCGCCCAGGATGGTGTTCAGCGCCGTGTCCACGCCGATGCACATGTCCGTGCCCCAGATGTCGTTGTCGATGCTGCCGGGAATGCCCACGACGGGCAGTCCGAGCTTGTGCAAGGCCATCGCGCCACGCAAGCTGCCGTCCCCGCCGATAACCACCAGCCCATCGATGCCATGCTCGTTCAGCCGCCGCAGCCCGCGCCGCTGGCCCTGCGGCGTCTTAAATTCGTCGTTGCGTGCGGTCTGCAAGATCGTGCCGCCGCGCTGCAAGATGCCGCTCACATCGCGCGAGGTGAGCCGTTCAAGGTCGCCGGACAGCAGCCCGGCGTAGGCCTGGCGGATGCCGAAGACCTCGATATTCTTCGCCGTAGCCGATCTGACGACCGAGCGAATGGCGGCATTCATGCCCGGCGCGTCGCCACCGCTGGTCATCACGGCGATCCGTTTCATGTCCGGTACAGACCTTTCGCCGGAGCCACCCGGCCCCGTGGTAGAGAATGGTGCATGTGCAAACCCGCGTGATTATAACCCCAAGCGGCGTGGAAAGAGATGAATTTCCACCGAAAACGCGCGCCAAACGTCACAGAAAACATGGGCGGCGAGCACGACACGCCCGCCGCCCATTATCTGCCGTACCCGCCCTGCGGTCCGCTTATCTGAAGGTGAAGCACGCCCAGTCGTAAGCCGGGATGGGACTCGTGCCATCGCGCAGGGCGTAAGCGCGCGGATCGTTGTACGCCTGGCGGCACAGGATGTGGTACTGCGCCGGGCCAAGCGTGATGCGGGCGCTGCCGTTCGGGCTGACGCACGCCCAATCGCGCTGGTCGGTGCTCAACGCCAGCCGGTAGCCCAACCCCTGGCAATACGGAGCCGGATTGAGCGGCCCCAAGCGGGTGGGCGACGGCCTGGGCGGCGCGGGCGTCCAGATGGGCGTCGGCTGGCGATAGACCACACACGCCCAGTTGTAGGCGGCGACCGGGTTCGTGCCCTCGATGCGCGCCACCGCCTGCGCATTCCGATACTGGTTGCGGCACAGCGTATCGTAATCGTTCTTGGTGAGCACGAAGTTGATGCTGCGGTCCGCGTTCAGGCAGGCCCAATCGGTGTTGGTGGCCGTGATCGACGCGCCCAGCCCGCGCCCGGCGCAATAGGCCGTCACGTCCAGGCCGCCCAGCCGCGCCGGGACCGTGCCAAAGGGCGGCGCGGGCGTCGGGGCGAAGTTGAGCACGTAACACGACCAGTTGTAGGCGTGCTGTGCGCGCACGCCGTCGCGCAGGGCATACGCGCCCGGATTGTTGTACGTCTGGCGGCAGATGGCGTCGTAATCGGCCTGGCCGAGCACAAAACTCACGTCGCCGTTCGGGTTCAGACAGGCCCAATCGCGCTCTTCATTGGCCAACCGCACGCCCAAGCCACGGTTGTTGCAGTACCATTCGACCTGGAACGCGCCCAGCCGGACGCGAGACGCTCCCGGCGGCACAGGCGGGACGGGCGTCGCCGTCGGGACCTGGATCACGTAACACGACCAGTTGTAGGCTCCCTGGGGCCGGTTGCCGTCGCGCACGGCGAAGGCATCAGGCCGGTTGTAGGTCTGGCGGCAGATGGTGTTGAAGTCGCCCTGGCCGAGCACCGT
>JADZBY010000660.1 GCA_020851855.1 Anaerolineae bacterium | reverse complement strand
TCGGGGATCAGCGTCTCGGCGCGCTGGGCGGCGGCAAGGATGGCCGGGATGTTGGCCTTGAGCTTTTCGAGCGTGAAGTACATGAGGCGGGTCACTCCGCAGGGGCAATCCGGGCAGGTCACACGGACACAGAGCATACCCCAACCGGCGGCAAAGTGGGCGGACGGGGTACAATTCTCGCCATGATCACCTGCGAATCCCTGACGTATGCCTATCCTAACCAGCCCCAGCCCGTATTGCGCGACCTGACGCTGAGCATTCCCGATGGCGCGTTTGTGCTGGTCACCGGGGCGAGCGGCGCGGGCAAATCTACGCTGCTGCGCGCCCTGAACGGCCTTGTGCCGCACTTTCACGGCGGGCAGTTCGGCGGGCATGTGCGGGTCGATGGCCAGAGCACGCTGGACACGCCGCCGCGCCAGATCGCCCGCGCCGTCGGCTTCGTCTTCCAGGACCCGGAAGCGCAGTTTGTGGTCGGGCAGGTCGAGGACGAGATCGCCTTCTCGCTGGAAAACGCCGGGATAACGCCCGACGGCATGGAGCGCCGCATCGATCACGTGCTGCGGCTGCTGGGCATCGCCCACTTGCGCGGGCGGCAGGTGAGCACGCTCTCCGGCGGCGAGGCGCAGCGTGTGGCGATTGCCTCGGCGCTAGCGCTGGAGCCGCGCCATCTGGCGCTTGACGAGCCGACCAGCCAACTCGACCCACTCGCCGCGCGCGAGTTATTGGACGCGCTGGTCGGCCTGAACCGGCGGCTGGGCCTGACCGTGATCCTTGCCGAGCACCGCCTGGAGCGTATCGTGCGCGCCGCCACGCACCTGCTGTACATGGAAGCGAACGGCGAGGCGCGCCTGGGGCCGGTGCGCGACCTGATCGGCGCGGTCCCGCTGCGCCCGCCCGTGGTCGAAGCGGCGCTGCGGCTCGGCTGGCAGCCCGTCCCGCTCGATCTGGACGAGGCGCGGCGGGGCCATTTCCGGGTCGATTTGCCGCCCGTGCGCCGCGCCGACTGGTCGCCGCCCGGCGTCGATCTCGCCCTTGAGGCGCGCGACCTCTCGGCGGGATATGGCGGGCGGACGGCGCTGCACGGCGTAAATTGGGCGGCGGCGCGCGGCGAGATCGTCGGGCTGGTCGGCGCGAATGGCGCGGGCAAGTCGACGCTGCTCAAGGCGCTGGTCGGGCTGGTCGCGCCATCATCAGGTGAAGTGCGCATCCTCGGCGCGCCTGTCGCCGGGCAGAAGCGGCATGATCTGGCCCGGCGCGTCGGCTACGTCCCGCAGGACCCGAACAGCATCCTTTTTGCCAATACGCTGCGCGAGGAATTGCAGTTCACGCTGCGCAACCACGGCCTGCCCGGCGACGGCGCGGCGCTGCTTGCCGAATTGGAGATGTCTCCCCACGCCGAGCGCTATCCGCGCGACCTGTCCGGCGGCGAGCGGCAGCGGGCGGCGCTGGCGGCCATGCTCACCGCCGAGCCGCCCGTGATCCTGCTCGACGAGCCGACGCGCGGCCTGGACTACCTGCAAAAACGGCGGTTGGCGGGGCTGTTGCGGCGCTGGGCAACGGCGGGCCGCACCGTGGTGGTGGCCACGCACGATGTGGAATGGCTGGCCGGGTTGGCGGGCCGCGTCACGCTGTTGCAGGCGGGGCGCATCACCGCCGACGGGCCAACCGGGCAGGTGTTGCTCGGCGCGCCGGGCTTCGCCACGCAGATCGGGGAGCTGTTCGGCCACCCGGACTATCTGACGGCGGAGTCGCTCACGCCGGATCGACGTGCACCAGGTGCGTGAGGCGGTCCGGCAGCGCGCGCAGGTTCTGGACCAGGAACGAGGGCAGCAGCCGGACCTGGTCCAGTCCGTCGAGCGGCAGCCACCGGAACACCAGATGGGCGCTGTCGTGGCCGTCGCCCCTGAACGGCCCATCGTGCGCCGCCAGTCTGCTCCCGGCGGGCAATTCGACCTCGTAATAGAGCGCGATCTCGTGGAATCTGCCGTCCTCGTCGCCGCCGAACACTTCGGTGACCCACACCAGCCGCCTGATCCGGATGTCCACCGCCAGTTCTTCGGCAAACTCCCGGCGCAGCGCATCGGCGGACGTTTCGTCAAGCTCCGGGTGGCCGCCGGGCAGCGCCCAGTGGGGCGTTGACGAACTCGGATCGGAGTGCGCCAGCACGCGGCCATCCACGATCAGGATTCCGGCGGTACGGTAATTGAAGCGCGGCATCTTCGACGGCATGTGCGGCGATCCCTGCCCTATTCCGAAGTAAACGCCCAGTCGTGCAGGGTGCGGAAACGGTCTGACGGCTCGCTCATGTAACCAAGCTGGATGCCCAGGATGCGCCGGTCCGCGCCGTAATAGTAGACCGGGTAATACAGCACCATGGCGACGGCGCGGTCGCAGAAGAGCTGCTGGAAACGCCGGTACAGCTCCACCCGGTAGCTGCCGTTGGTGGCCCGGCGCGCCAGTTCCACAAGCTCGCTCACGGCGCGGTCATTCATGCCGCCGAAGTTCAGGCCCCCGTCGGCGGGCATCTGCCGCCACACGCCATACGGGTCCGGGTCGGCGCTCGGCGCGAGGTTCAGCTCGACCAGCGCGGCGTCGAAATTGCCCGCCGCCAGCCGTTCGCGGAACGTCACCGCGTCCACCACGACCAGATTGACGGCCAGCCCCAGGTTATTCCAGGCGATGGCGATCTCCTGCGCCAGGCCGGCCTGCCCGGCGTCGTTGGCCACCAGCAATTCGAAGGCATACACGCCGCCCGGCGCTGCCGTCGGGCCGGGCGTGGGCGGCGGCGGCGGCGATGCGCCTTCCGGCAGGGCGGTGGGCTGCTCTTCCGGCGCAGGCGTCGGCGGCGGCGTGACCTGCACCTGGCTCAACGCCACCTTCGCGGCGTCCGGCGCATCCGGATCATAGGCCGGACACGACACGTCCGGCGCGTAGGCCCAGGAATCGGGCAGAATCGGCCCGTCGGCGGTCACGGCGCGGTCGGCCATGTGCTTGTCCACCAATGCGGCGCGGTCCAGGCTCATTGCCAACGCGCGGCGCATCCGCTGGTCGCGGAAGAAGTTCACGCTGTCGCGGCCCCAGTTCAGGACGACCGCGCCCAGGCCGGGCCGGTACGCGGCATAGGGCATGAGCGGCAGCGCGGCGATCTGCCGGACGGCGTAGTAGGGGATCTCGCTGATGGTGTTCACGTTGCCGCGCTGGAAGGCGGCGATGGCGGCGTCCCAGGTCGGGTAACAATGGAACACGATCTGCTGGAAGGCAAAACCGGATTGCCCTTCCGGGCGCTGGGCAAAGGCGGCGCTCCGGCGCAGGCG
>JADZBY010000659.1 GCA_020851855.1 Anaerolineae bacterium | reverse complement strand
GGGCAGCGCGTGCTGGGCGTGTTCGACATCCAGAGTCCGGAGAAGGACGTGTTCACGCCGGAAGACGTGACGCTCGTCCAGGCGCTGGCGGATACCGTCGCCGTGGGGCTGCGCAATGCGGGCCTGTTCGCCACCGAAACGCGGCGGCGCATCCTGGCCGAAACGCTGCGCGAAGTGAGCACGGTGCTCGTCTCGTCGCTGGATATGGATAGCGTGCTGGATGGGCTGCTCATCAGCTTGGAGCGCGTGGTCGATTACCAGGCGGCGCTCATCCTGCTGCGCCGTCAGGACGAGGGCGATTTCATCGTGCGGGCGGTGCGCGGCGCGGCGAACGAAGACGACGTGCTGAACCAGACGCTGGCGGCGGGCGATGACCTGATCGACCGGATGTGGGAGCAGATTCGCCGCCTCGAACTGCCCGGCCAGAGCGGCGATCACGCCGGGCACGACCGGCTGTACGCGCCCATGCAGGTCGGCGGCAAGGAAATTGGCATCCTGGCCGTCGAGCGCGTCGGGCCGGACCAGTTCAGCAACGAAGATATCGAGATCATCAACACGTTTGCCAACCAGGCCGCCCTGGCCATCGAAGGCGCGCAGCTTTTCGCCGCCTTGCAGGAAGAAGCGTGGGTCACCACCGCCCTGCTCACCGTCGCCGAGTCGGTGAACAGCGCCGTGGAACTCGAACAGACGCTCGCCACGCTGGTGCGCCTGACGCCGATGCTCGTCGGCGTGACGCGCTGCGGGATCATGGAGTGGGACTCGTCGGCGCGAGCCTTCGTCAAGGGCGTGGCCTGGGGGCTGGCTCCCGACGCCGAAGAGCAGTTCCGCAATCTGACGCTCGACGAGGGCATTGACCCGTTCTGCGACGCGCTGATCGACGCCTTCGAGCCGGTGGCGGCGGGCGAAGGCGCGGAACTGCCGCTGCCGGGCGCGTTGGAGCGCATGTTCGGCGTGCCCGCGCTGCTTGGCTTACCGCTTCAGGCAAAAGGCTCGCTCGTCGGCGCGATGTTCGTGGACCGGCCCGCGCTGGGCGACAGCACCAACCGCAAACGGCGCATGAACATCCTGGCCGGCATCGCCCACCAGACCGCGCTCGCCTTCGAGACGGCGCACCTGCAGGCCGAAGCCAGCGAGCGGCAGCGGTTGGAGCGTGAGCTGGACGTGGCGCAGCGCATCCAGCGCAGTTTCCTGCCGCAGCAGTTACCGCGTTACGCCGGCTGGGACCTCGCCGCGTTTTACCGGGCGGCGCGGCAGGTGGGCGGCGATTTCTACGACTTCATCCCGCTCAAGGACGGCAAGATCGGCCTGGTCATCGCCGATGTGGCCGACAAGGGCGTGCCCGCCGCGCTGTTCATGGCGCTGTGCCGCACCAACATTCGCGCCGCCGCCTACAGCCGCAGCGATCCCGCCGAGACGCTCACGCGCGTCAACCAACTTCTGCTCTCGGACAGCCGCTCGGATATGTTCGTCACGGTCTGGTACGGCGTGTGGGACCCGAAGACGGGCGAGATCACGTATGCGAACACCGGCCACAACCCGCCCATCCTCATCCAGAGCACCGGGGCGTGCTGCGAGCTGAGCGCGGGCGGCATCGCGCTGGGCGTGTTGGAAGATGTCACGCTGGAGCGCAAATCGGTCACGCTCGATCCGGGCGATGTGCTGGTGGCCTACACCGACGGCGTGACGGACGCGCTGCGCGCCGACGAGGTGGAATTTGGCCTGTCCGGGCTTCAGGATACCGCCCTGTCGGCCTATTTCCAGAGCGCCAGCGCCATCGTCGAGCGCGTCGTGAGCGCCGTTGATACGTTCACCGGCGAGCAGCCGCAGTTTGACGACCTGACGCTGGTGGTGCTCAAGCGCCTGCTGGGAAAAGACGCCGCTCGCTCGACGGCGACGCTGCAAATGGCGCTCGCGTCGGACGATGCCGCCGAACTGGTCGATCTGCCGCCCGACGTGGGTCCGGCGGATTAGGGCAGCGCGGGCCTTTCAGATGGGCAGCCACACCTGCCAGACGCGCACGCCGCCCGGACGGGTTTCCTGGCCAACCTTGCCGCCGTGCGCCACGACAATACGGTGCGCGATGGTCAGATCGTGGCTGGATTGCCACTGGTCGCCCAGCCGCATCGCGCGATACGCCGGGTCGGCCAACCGCGTTAGCTCACGCGGATCGGCGCTGACCGGTCCGGCCACTTCCAGGATGACCAGACCATCATCGCGCCGGGTGGACACGTTCACGGTGGCGTGATCGGGCGCATCCTGCAACGCCCGCCCGATCAGGGCGCGCAATGCCCGGCTGAACTCGCCCACGTCAAGCCGCACCAGCGGCAGATCAGCGTCCAGGTGAAGCGCCAGACGTTGCCCGCGCCGCGTGGCATCGGCGCGCCGCACAGAGACGGCCTGCTCGATGAGCTGGTTCACCGAGAGCGGGTTGAACTCAAAGCCGACGCCGCGCTCGGCCCGCACTTCGTACAGCCGCGCCTCAACGCTGCTCTGGATTCGCTGCAAGCTATTGTCCAGCCGGACGATCTGTTCACGCATCTCGGCAAGTATCTGGCCGAAGCCCACCACCTGGTTACGAATCAGCCCGCTGCGCCCGGCCATCGCGTGCTCGTAAAGCTCGGTGACCTGCCGCAACGCCTGCCCGACGTACTGGTCCATCACGATGGACGCCGAACGCAGCACCGAGATGGGGTGGCGCAGATCGTGCGACACGTCGGCGACCAGCCGCTCCAGGATACCGGTGCGTTCCTGCGTCAGCGCCAGCGCGAGCGCCTGCTGCTCTGCCCGCTTGCGCTCGGTGATGTCGTCGGCAACCAGAAGCACACGATCGTCGTCGAGCGGCGAATAGGCAGCCGAATACCAGCGTTTCTCGCCGCCGAGTGGGTACTCGATCTCGTAGCGCACGAGCTTTCCCGCCGCGAGCGCCGCCTCAATCCGGTCGGTATGCCCGGCGGCCAGGAACGGCGAGAGCACGTCTTCTATCTTCACCCCGCCGATCTGGTTCTCCGTATCGCCACGCCAGGGCAAAAGGCTTTCCGGGACGGACAAAACGCGCATGATATGCCCATCGCGCGACAGGATCAGGACGACGCCATCCATCGCCGCGAAGAGCGCGCGCGCCTCGGACTCGGCGTCTTTGCGGCGGTCCATGTGGATAAAATACTCGGTCAGGTCCCGCCCGATGCCAAAAACGCGCTCCAAATTGCCGTTTGGGCCAATGAGCGGATAGGTGCATACTTCGAAGCGGCGATAGTCGCCGGATCGG
>JADZBY010000658.1 GCA_020851855.1 Anaerolineae bacterium | reverse complement strand
GTTCAATTTGTCGCTGATTGACCTTGTCCGTTGCCATCAACATCCCGAACACACGTTTCATGTAGATAAAAAAGCCCTACCATCGGCTGGCAGGGCAGAGCGAAGCAATGCAGTGCGCCGTGGTCGCGTCGGTCAGGGAGCCGAGTTGTTCTGAAGGCCTTCCATCGTGGCGGCAATGACGCTGACCGATTCTGCCGCGACCAGGAGCGCCGGGCCGTCGTTGCCGCGCCGGACGTAGGTCAGCGTTTCCCCTGGGTTGTTGTCACCGATGCGCAGCGTATACGGCGAGCCGGCGCGAAACCGGACGATCAACCAGCCACCGTCTGCCAAGCCGTAAGCCTCCAACGCCGAATCGTCTAGAGTACGATTATAGCGCAGTGTTGACAGAATCCGCAGCAAGCGCGGAACCTTCGTCACGTCGATCTCGACCACTTGACCGGCCTCGTCTGCCGCACGCCAGCCGCCGGGAACCTTGTCCAGCGTCAGGATACGGTTGGTGCGGCGGTTTTCCAGCGTGATTTCCGTGATGTCTGCCGGGAAGACTTCCGGAAAGACGAACGGCGCGACGATAGGCGTCACGACGGGCGTCGTCGCCCGGTCGCGGCGGGACAGCCCGGCGATGACCAGCACGCCGGCCAGCGCCAGGAAGATCACGGCCAGCAGCCGCGCGCCCGCCGCCCGGCCTGCCATCAACGCCGCACCCGCCGCCCCCACACGACCGCTCCGGCGAGCAGGACGGCGGCGGGCAGCGCCAGCATGGTGATCAGCGCGGCGGCGTTCAGGTCGGCGCTGCTCACGTTCAGGGGCAGGATCATCGACACCGGGTTGATCGTCACGCGCTCGATGAACTGCGTCAGCCAGTCGATCATGTTCGTCCACAGGAATTGCCCGTCGAACGAGGTGATCGAGTCGTTACGCACCCAGTCCGCGTCGCCCACGACGATGAGCCGCGCGCCGCTGGCCGTGTTCTCCGCCGCGACCACCAGCGACAACGGCCCGGTCAGGTCGCCTGGTTCGGCCACGGCGCGGTCGGGGTTGGCGGCGACTTCGCGCAGGTCAAGCTTGCCGAAGGCCTGCGGCGACGTGGCATATAACACCGACGCCTGCACGTTCGGTACGCTGCTGACTGCCCACGACTGGCTGATCATGAACAGCGGCTGCGCGGCGGTCCCGGTTTCGTCCTTACTAACGACGGGATGCCCTTCGGCGTATTGCGCCGCCCGCACGTAGTACTGCGAGATGTAGTAAGCGACCGGGTCGAACAGGATGTCGCGCTGCGGCGTGATGCCCCAGTTGTCTTCCAGGTAGCGCGTTAGCGGGCTGTCTTCGGTCGTCATGAACGTGATCGAGCCTTCGTAGGCCGGCTCGGCCATGAGCAAGAGCTTGCCGCCGCCCGCCATGTACCGCGCGATGCGCCCAACCGCCTCTGCACCGAAGTCCAGGCGCGGGCCGAGCACAACCAGCGCGGTGGCATCTGCAGGGATGTCTTCTTCGTTCGGATCGAGGCTCGCCACGTCGATGCCCACGTTGAGCAGCCCATCGCGGATGCCGGTGGCGTCTTCGTCCAGGCTCAATTCGCCGCTGCCGGTGGTGAAGGCGACCTTGAACTGCCCACGCGCTTGAAGCTGCAAGATCGCTTCCGCGACGAGGCGCTCGTTGGGCGCATTGCCGCGCACCTGCACCGTGCCCGTCGAGCGCAGATCGGGCGCGCCGTCGTCGTTCAGGTACGAGACGAACACGCCGTAGCTCGATTGCAGGCCAAAGCGGCGCGCCAGCACGGGCTGTTCGTCCGGATCGACGTAGACCAGCCGGACCATCGCCGGGTTGGCGTCCACGAACATGCGCAGGATCGGCGCGTCCTGCGATTGCGCGCCGAGCAGAAGCCGGTTGTAAAAGGCCGTGATCTGGATGGGCCGTTCCAGATTTTGCACGACGGGCTGCACATCGCCCTTGAGCGAATAGTAGCCGGCGCTGGTCAGGTCCACAGCGATGCCGGTGCTCACCGCCAGGGAATAGACGATGGCCACGATGCCCGCGAACAGGGCGCTGACGAGCAGGCTATTCGTCCCGTAGACCGCCTGCCGCCCGGTGATCAGCGCCCGGAAGTCGTCCGGCGCGAGCAGCATCCACGCCCCGATGCCGAGCAGGGCGATGACCGCACTCACCAGCGTCAGGGCGGTCACGTCGCCCGCCAGCAGCCACGATACGATGGCCACCGTGAGCGCGACAGCCCCGATTCCGCTGGCAAGGCGCGCCACACGGATGCGGCTCAGCGACACGGCCTCGACCGGCCCGGCGGCGTTGCCCGGCGCGCTCATCGCCACCTCCGCGACTCGATCACCTGCGCTGTGAAGAAGATCATGACGGCCATCACGCCGGCGAAGAAGACCACGTTGTCAAGGCGCACCAGCCCGACGGCGAACGTATACGAGAAGTTGCTCTGAAAGCTGAACGCGCGCACAAATTCGGCCAGACGGCGGTTGGCGATCACGTCGCCCACCAGGTCGGCCTGCCACAGCACGAGCATGGCCGCGATGCCCAGGAAAGCCGCCACGATCTGGTTCTCGTTGAGGGCAGAAAAGAGCATGCCTACGGCAATCGCCGCGCCGCCAAACAGCCACAAGCCGAGATACGCACTGAGGGTAACGCCCACGTCCGGCGGGCCGAGCCAGATGAGAATGGTCTGGTGGATAAAAGTGAGTCCGGTGAGCAGTATATAGTACGTCCAAGCGCCCAAAAACTTACCAAAGACGATGGCCCAATCGGGGATGGGCAGCGTCATGAGCAATTCCATCGTGCCTTCGCGGTTTTCTTCTGCAAACAGGCGCATGGTGAGCAGCGGCGCGAAGAATACGGTGAACTGAGCCAGATAGGTGAGCACAACCGCGCCGTTTGGCTCGGCCACGCCGTTGCGGCTGGCCAGATCGCCGTTGTAGATGAAGCCGACCAGCAGCGTCACGGCGAAGGCGACGAAATAGGCGATGGGCGACGTGAAATAGGTCGCCAATTCGCGGCGGAAAACGAGCCATAGTTTACGCATGGGCGCGCCTGCCTTTGGCCGGGCCGTCTTCGGACGCCTGCCGGGCCGTCAGCTCGATGAAGATATCCTCAAGGGACATGGCCGCCGGGCGCATCTCAAGCAGGCCCCAACCGGCCTCGACGACGCTTTGGGCCAGCCGCGCTCGCACGTCGGCCTGGCCGCGCACTTCCACGACGTACCCATCCGGCACGGGCGTCACCTGCGCCACGCCGGGAATGGAGCCGATCACGCCGTGCACCTGGGCCGGTCCGGGCGCGCCTTCCACCCGCACGAACAGCCGCGCGCCCTTCTGCAGCCGCTCACGGAGCACCTGCGGCGTGTCCAGCGCGACGATCTGGCCCCGGTCGAGGATGATCACGCGGTCACAGACCTGCTCGGCTTCGGACAGGATGTGCGTGCTGAACAACACAGTGCGATCCCGGCCCAGGCCGCGCACCATGTCCCGCACTTCGAGCGTTTGGAGCGGGTCCAGACCGATGGTCGGCTCGTCCAGGATGAGCACGGGCGGATCGTGCACCAACGCCTGGGCCAGCCCGACGCGCTGGCGCATCCCTTTCGAGATATTGCGGATCAGGCTGTTGCGCCGGGAGTCCATGCCCACGCTGCGCAACACGTCGCGGGCACGGCCCTTCGCCTGGGGCACGCCGCGCAGCCCGGCGATATATTCCACGTAGCCCTGCACGGTCATATCCGGGTAGAGGGGCACGGTTTCGGGCAGGTAGCCCACGCTGCGCCGCACGTCGAGTGAATCGAGCACCACGTCAAAACCGGCCACCTGCGCCCGGCCACTGCTGGGCGGCATGTAGCCGGTCAGGATGCGCATGGTGGTGGTCTTGCCCGCGCCGTTTGGGCCGAGGAAGCCGACAATCTCGCCGCGCGCCGCGCTGAAAGTGATGCCGCGCACCGCCGTGAAACTGCCGTAGCTCTTGGTGAGTTCCTGAACGTCGATCATGGTCGCCCGCCGCGTCGGATTGTCTCAGCCGGGAAAGCGATTCCTATCCTAACCAGCGGCGGACGGTTGTCAAATCGAGGCGCTGCGCTCCGATTTGCGCCGACCGCAATCACAGGGCGCGCGCCAGGATGTCGCGCAATTCGTCCATCGTGAGCGGGATCGGGTTGCCCTGCATCGAGCTGGCCACCGCGCTCTTTTCGACAAGCTGCGGCAGGTCCGCCGGGCCGATGCCGTACTCGCCCAGGCGCGGGATGCGCAGCGCACGGGTCAATTCCAGCGCCCAGGCCACACCCTGTTCCGCCGTCGCCGCCGGATCGCTGGTGATCAGGCGCGCTATCTCAGTGTAACGCGCCAGCGCGGGGTGATTCGGGTCGCGGGCTTGCAGGGCGCGCATGTTGGCGTCCATCACATGCGGCAGAAGCGCCGCGCACACCGCCCCGTGCGGCGCAGGATACATACCGCCAATCGGCCCGGCGAAACCGTGCACCGCGCCCAGCCGCGCATTGGCCAGCGCCAGCCCGCCGAACAGGCTGGCAATCGCCATGTCCTCGCGGGCGGCGGCATCGTGCCCATCCTCGAAGGCGCGCCGCAGCGAGCGCCCCGCCCGCACCATGCCCTCGCGGCACAGCGCGTCGGTCATCGGGTTGGCGCGGTTGGACACATACGGCTCAATGACCTGCGTCAGCGCATCCAGCCCGGTGCTGGCCGTCACATCGGGCGGCAGATCGTAGGTCAATTCGGGATCGACCACGGCGGCGCGCGGCAGCATGAGCGGGCTGCGCAGGCTGACTTTAACGCGGTGCTCCGGCGAGGCCAGCACGGCGTTGCGCGTCACGTCCGCGCCCGTGCCCGCTGTGGTCGGCGCGGCGAGGTAGGGCAGCGGCGCCTTGGTGATCTGCTGGCCGCGCCCGATGACTTCGAGGTAATCCAGCGGGTCGCCGGGGTTGGTCGCCAGCGCGGCGATGGCCTTGCCGGTGTCGATGACGCTGCCGCCGCCCAATCCGATCACGACGTCCGCGCCAAAATCATGCGCCGCGTGCACGCCTTCGAGCGCCAGTCCGACGGTCGGCTCGTGCTCTACGATGAAGGCGGCGAACGGGATGTTTTTCTCTGCCAGCAGCCCGGTCAGGCGCTCGGCGTCGGCGCTGGGGCCGCGGATGACGAGCAGGGCGCGTTGGCCAAGCTCGGCGGCGATGCCCGGCGCTTCCTTCAGCGCGCCTGCGCCAAAGACGATGCGCCCGGCGGCGGCAAACTCAAACTTGCTCGGCATTCGGATACTCCCACCCGGCGGGGGCCGGGAAAAGCGGCGTGAACTTCAGCCCGGTGCGCGGCTCGGCCATCATCGGCTCGGCCTGTGCGCGCCACGTCTGGTAGTGCGCTGTCTCGCGGTGCGCGGCTGGCCCTTCCGGCGAGCGGTACGCCTCGATCAGGACAAAGCGCGTCGGGTCATTTTCCTGCTGAACGACATCAAAGCGGATGATGCCCGGCTCGCGGATGCTGTTGCGGGCGTTTTCGAGTGTGATGACCTTGAAGTCCTCGATATATTCCGGCTTCACATGAACAAAAACGAGGGCAACGAACATAGCGCACTCTCCAGGGGTACGTTTGCGCCCACCAACGCGGCCCGATTATAGCGCGCGCTGCGTGGTCTGCCCTCACGGGGTCGATTCCCGGTATAATTCCCCTATCTGCTCGACAACTCCGCACTTGGCCCGTTTTCCGCGAGAAAGGCCGCCCCACCATGCCAGACAAATCCGTGATCATCATTGGAGCCGGCGTCGCCGGATTGGCCGCCGGCTGTTATGCCCAGATGAACGGCTACCGCTCCCACATCTTCGAACTGCACGATCTGCCCGGCGGGTTGTGCACTGCGTGGGAGCGCAAAGGCTACATCTTCGACGGCTGCATCCACTATTTGTTTGGCTCTGGCGACGGGCAGGCCTTCAATGCCATGTGGCAGGAACTTGGCGTGCTTGAGGGGCGGCGCATGATCAGCCACACCGAGTACCAGCGCGTCAGCGACGGCCAGCACACGCTCACCGTGTACGCCGATCCGGACCGCCTCGAAGCGCACATGTGCGAGATCGCGCCCGAAGACGCGCCGCTGATCCGGGCCTTCTGCGACGGCGTGCGGCAGTTCGCCCGCTTCGACATGTCGCGGCTGTACCGCACGCCGAAACCGATGCTGGGCCTGTTCGGCTGGATGCGGCTGGGCATGAGCATGTTGCCCTTTCTGCCCGTGACGCTGCGCTGGGCGCTGCTGCCGATGCGCGCCTTTGCCCAGCGCTTCAAGAACCCGTTTTTGCGCCGCGCCGTGCCGCTCATGTTCTCGTGGGACGAGGCCCCGGCCATGATGGGCATGTGCCTTCTGGCCTACATCTCGTCCGGCAACGCGGCGTTCCCGGCGGGCGGCTCGCTGGAGTTCGCGCGGGCGCTGGAGCGGCGTTACCAGGAGCTTGGTGGGCAAATCAGCTACCTGTCCCAGGTCGAGAAAATCCTGACCGAAGCCGGCCCGCATGGCGACCGGGCGGTGGGCATCCGGCTGTACAACGACGAGGTGCACCACGCCGATACGATCATCTCGGCGGCGGATGGGCGCTGCACCATTTTCGACATGCTGGGCGGGCAGTACGTCAACCGGGGCATCCGGCGGCGCTACGACGGCCACCTGCCCATGTACACCCAGATGCAAATCTCGCTCGGCGTCAAGCGCGACATGGCCGCCGAGCCGCACTGGGTGACGTATCTGCTGGACGAGCCGCTGTTGATCATCGGGGAAGAGCGGCGCGAGATCGGGATCAAGCACTACTGCTTCGATCCGGGCCTCGCGCCCGCCGGGAAGTCGGTGATGATGGCCATGATCCGCTCGAACTATAGCTACTGGCAGCACCTGCAAGGGCGGCGCGTCTACGATACGGAGCAGACGCAGGTATCCGACATCGTGGTCGATTTCCTGGACAAGCTGTATCCCGGCATCCGCGCCGACATCGAGTTTGTGGACGAGGCCACGCCGCTCAGCTACGAGCGCTACACGAGCAACTGGATGGGATCGACGAGCGGCTGGCTGTTGAGCCGGGAGACGATGCCCATGCTGATCATGGGCGTGGAGCACACGCTGCCGCGCCTGCACGATTTCTACATGGCCGGCCAGTGGACGGAGCCGGGCGGCATGGTCCCGCTGGTGGCCGCCTCGGCGCGCAATGTGGTGCAGATGCTATGCCGGGCCGACGGGAAGCGGTTCGTGGCGTCCTCACCCCCCGGCCCCCTCTCCACGCGGAGTACCGCGTAGAGAGGGGGAGAGTCGCGCGGCGGCAGGTCGGGCGATCTCCCTTCTCTACCGGTGACGCCCCGGCGGGGACCCCGTCGCCGATAGAGAGGGCCTCTCATCCCCGTTCCGGGGCGGCGGCGCGGCGGCTCGCCCAGCGCACCAGCCCGCTGGCCAGCGCCGCCTGGACGATGACGAAACCCAGACAAGCCAGGCCGATGAAGACGCCGTGATCATAATCGGCCCACAGGCGCGGGTAGTAGGGCAGGTGCAGCAGCGTCAGGCCCAGGTCCCCCTCGGCCATGCCCGCGAACGCGCCCAGCCAGCCGGAAAGCGCCGTCGTGCCTGGCATGAGCGCCTGAGTCAGCCCGGTGAAGGGCGTCAGGTCCAGCGCCGCTGCGCCCACCCACAGCGCCCAGCCGGTGAGCATGAGGCGCAGCAGGATGAACACCACCTGCCCAAAGGTGGAAAGCATCCTGCCGCGCGCCGCCACACTGATGGCCAGGCCGAGCGCGGCATCGAAAGCCACCGCCGTGAACGGGGCCAGCAGCGCCGCTGTCATCATCGCCGCGACGATGAGCGTGCCCAGCACTACCGTCAGGGCCGGGTCCAGGGGCGCGCGGCCAAGCGGCGTGGTCCCGCTCAGGAGCAGGTCCAGGTAATGGCCCTGGAAGGCGGTCAGATTGCCGAGCGCCACGAGTACGAAGACGAGCCGCGCGATGAGCATCACCGCCAGAAATGGCCACAGGCGGTAGAAGACCATCGCCCAGCGCGCCCGGAAGGCAAGATTCGCGCCTTCGGTCGTGACCTTGAGCGCTTCCCACGTGCCCGCCCGCGTCTCGGCGGCGACCATACCCACCGTGGCGTTGAAGGCGAAGATGCGCGACAGAAGTTGGATGCCCACCAGCGGCCAGTAGGCGATCTGGTACAGGCCGTCCAGCGCGTTCGGCGTGCTGACGGGCGTCCTGCCGAAGGCCGAGGCGATCCACCAGCCCGGCGCACACAGGGCGAGAAAGATGGCCACGGCCAGCGCCAGCCGCACGCCGGGCAAGGCGCTCGCGCCCCACGCCCGGCGCTGCTCGCGGTTCAGCAGATAGCGCAGCGCCGGGTGATCCGGGCGGGCGAAATCGGGCAGCTGGGCCATCAGGCGGGTATTCAGCCGGCGCAACATGGGCACATCGCTTTCGCGGGCGGTGCGATCAGGATTCCGATATTCCGATCAGGACGTCGAGCGCGCCCGGCGGCGTACTGCGCCCGCTTCACGCTGGCGGCGCGCGGCGAATTTGGCCTCGATCTCCCGGATCACGTCGCGCGCCGAGGCTTCCAGGTACGGGAAGGCCAGCCAGGCATTCATCAGCCCGAAGAGCAGCCCGGTGGCCAGCCGGAAGAGCGGCGTGGATTCGCGCGGCTCCCATAACTGAAAGGGCGGATAGCTCAGAAGCTGGCTGAAGCCGTCCAGACCGATGGGGCCGAGGCCCAGGAAGATGTACAGCAGGATGGGGACCGGGCGCAGGCGCTTGCGCACGTAGGGAATGGCGTAGATCAGGCCGCCGATGAATAACCCGGCGTAGATGCCTACGTCGCGCTGGCAGATGGCGATCTTGTAGCCCATCTGCGGGTCGCCCAGGAACGCCTTGGAGTTCATCTCCAGCGCCAATGTGCTCGAATCGAGCCGCCCGGCAAGCGCCGCGTTCACTTGCGGCAGAAAATCCTCGTAGGGCCGCAAACCGGGCAGATTCGCCTCGGCGCGCGGATAGGCGCTCTGCTCGCCGAACAAAAACCACGACCGGAAGGCGAACTGATGGCACAGTGGGCTGTACATCGAATAGATCACGTTGCCCGGACCTTCGAGTCCGAGGTGCATGAATACCGGCGCGGCGAAGGGCAGGCCGACGAAGAGGGCCACGGCGATCAGCATCAGGCGCAGGTAGTGGCGTGAGGACCACAACGTCCAGCGGTTGAGCCGGACGGCCCACTTTTTCTCGCCCTGGACGGGCGTTTTATCGGGTCGCTTCGTCATAAAACCTCGTGGAGAGTGCGTCACAGCGTGTGGAGAGTCTAGCACATCAACGGGCGAGTGCGTCGAGCGCCGCCGAAAGCTGGCCGGACGCCAGCGGGCCATAGGCGATCTCGCGGATGACGCCCGCGCCGTCGATGAAAAACGTGGCGGGCAGGCCGCGGACCTGGTACGTGCGCATGATGCTGCCGTCCAGGTCCGCGATCAGGGGAAAATCCAGGCCGTGCGCCACCGCCCACTCGCGAATCAGGCCGACCGGCTCGCCCGCATTCACGCCCAGGAAGCGCACATTGGACCGGGCGGCGGCGGCGGCTTGCAGCGTGGGCATCTCGACGCGGCACGGCATGCACCATGTCGCCCAGAAGTTCAGTACGACAGGTTGCCCACGCCATGCGGCAAGGGAGATCGGCGCGCCGTCCGGAGTCTGCCCGACAATGTCCGGCGCGAGCGATCCGACTTCCGGCGCAGCGCTGGTCGTCGCCCGGTCGGGCAAGCCGGCGCTGAGCACGACGAGCGCCGCGCCGACCAGGCAGGCGAGGCCGGCAGCGATACGCACGATGGCCGGGAGCCGCACCTAGCCCGTCCCGCCGGCTCCCACGGCGGTGGGCACGAGGTCCGCAGGAATCGTCGGCGTCGGCACAGCGGACCAGGGCGGCGTGGACGACAGGTCGCCCGCTTCAGGCGTCGCCTGCGGCGCGGGCGTGGCCTGGGGCGGCGGATTGGCCTGCCGCTCCAGAATCCGGCGGAAATTCGGCCCCAACTGCATGCACGTGCCGTATTCCTGGACCGTCACCGTGCCGCGGAAGATGCCCACCGTGCATTCTTCGAGGTTGTAGGTGAAATCTGCGAAGCTGCCGCCGACCTGCGCCAGCCGCGCCAGTTCGCCCGTGTACAGCAGCGTGCCCATCAGGATCAGGAACGCGCCGCTGATGATCTCGACGGCTCGCATCCGCTTTTGGATGCGCTTCATCAGGCCGCGCATCTGGTCGATGGCGACGGCGGCGGCCAGGAAGGGCACACCCAGGCCCAGCGAATAGGCCAGGAGCAGCCCGCCAGAGCTGAGCCAGTCGCCGCTGGTGGTCGCGTTGGCCGAGACGGTCAGGATCGAGCCGAGGATCGGGCCGATGCAC
This sequence comes from Anaerolineae bacterium, assembly GCA_020851855.1. Taxonomy (GTDB): domain Bacteria; phylum Chloroflexota; class Anaerolineae; order Aggregatilineales; family UBA2796; genus JADZBY01. The sequence continues at coordinate 2,235 of JADZBY010000658.1, read as the reverse complement.
GGCGACCAGCCCGCCGCAAACACGACGCCCATCAGCGACGAGCCAAGATAACCGTACGGGTTGTGCGGGTCGATCTGGCGGCGCGTATCCGAATAGAGCAGGGTGCGGACGCCTTCCAGCGCGCGCTGTACCGCCCGACCGACCACGCCGAGATTTGCCCAGGGCAGGCGCAACAACTGGCGCGTCAGCCAGCCCGTCACGCCCATGACGTGCAGGCCAAAGAGGATGACCAGGACGCCGCCCAGCCGGGCCAGCACGTCGCGAAACTCGATGGTTCCCGCCTGGACGGTGGCCAGCCCGGCGTTGCCCTGGATGAGCTGGATTCCGGCGTTGATGATCATGCCGAAGCCGACGAAGACGAGCGTAAAGCCCGCCACAAATGCCACGCCGTGCAGGAACACCGCCACCCGTGTAGCGCGCGTGAGCGGCACGGCGGCGACGACGCCAGCGCCAGCGCCCGGCCTGCCGCCGACGGGCCTGCCGGGCCGCAATTCGCCCGCGTTTTGGTGTGTGGCCCGCGCCGTCAGATAACCGACGTAGGCCGGAATAAGCGGCAGGACGCACGGCGAGATGAACGAGAGCAGCCCCGCCAGAAACGCCAAGCCTACCGTGATGTCTGTGACCATGTGTGTCCCGTATCCATCAGACCCTCACCCCAACCCGTAGGGACAACGCCTGCGTTTTCCGCAGACATGCCCTCGCCTGCGGACGAGGCAGGCCTCGTCCCTGCACCATCGTCCTCTTGTCAGAGATGGGGGGTGAGGTCCATACCTTACTCGATAATCACCGGCACGTCGCCGGACCGGGCGTTGAGCGCCAGCCCGAACAGCCAGCCCGCCGCAAAGGTGGGCAATTCGATGTGTGGGCCGTCGTTGGCCAGCCCGAAGCGGTTGTGCCAGTACGCGCCATAGGCCTGCACCGGCGCGCCCACGTCCGGCTGCACGGCCATGACCCACGGCTTGAGCAGCGGGCGGCCCGCCGCCATCGCGCCGCTCAGGCTCATGCTCGGCGTGTGCGCGATGAGCCGCCCCACGCCCGGCAGAAGCGGCGGGCAGTGTATGGCGCTTTCGCCCAGCAGCCGCTCGCCGTCGTAGGCGCTCAGCTTGTGCTGTTCGGTGTCGATCCAGATGGCCGGCTCGGCGGCGAGCGGCCCGTCTGGCGCTTCCCAGCGGCGCAGGTGCAGGGCCAATGCCCAGCCCAGGAACGGCGACGGTTCCGCGCCCGCCCCGATACCGTACCACACCTGCCCCCGGTCATCCGTGATCCGGTCGCGCACGTGGACAACCGCGCCAAAGGGCAGCCGTCCGGCGATCCCGGCCAACGGCGAGCAGTATTCGTGCACCGCCGTGACCGGCGCAACGACCTCAAAATAGCCGTCTGTCTCGCTCAGCGGCGGCGCGTCATAGGCCGTGATGGGCTGAAGCGCCTCACGCGGCACGAAACTGCCGCCGATATCGTACCACCAGCCATCCTCGCTCAGCCCGACGAGCGCGTGCACGCTGTCCGGCAGCAGCATCCCGATCACCGGCGCGCCGTGTTCGGGTTGAATGCGAACCGCCGTCTGGGTGAAGGCGCGGCCACGCAACACGGCCCCCGCCGGCAGGCCCAACGACGCGCCCACCTGCGCGGCCATCTGATCCACACGCTCATCGGGAAGCGATGGGGTGGGCGGCGCCGCACCCATCATGGCCACGAACGCGCCCGACCGGCGGAGAAATTGCCTGCGACTCAAGCCTGGCATATGTGCTCCGCGTCAGTTCCGGGGATAGGACGCCGACGAGGGGCGCTGCGCCTCGGATGGCGCGGCGGTCAGGGGCGGCGCGGGGCTTGCACCCTCAGTAACGCCGGCTCCCGTGCCGGTATCCGGCGTGGGCGGGTCCATGCGCGCCGGTTTTCGAGCGCCGGTCCGGGCGAACAGGTCGCGCAGGAGCCGGTCAAGCTGCCGCTCGCTCTGGAAGCCTTCCATGCGGACCAGCACGTTGCCCTGCGCATCGAGCACGATGAGCAGCGGGATGGCCGGGACGCCGCCAAAGTACGCTTCCAGACGGGCCGACTCGCGGGCGTCCACGTCGACGCGCCAAAACCGGACCATCGGGCTGTAACGGCCTTCCATGCGGTCCACGTTGGGCTTCATGTCGATGCACGGCCCGCACCAGTCGGCGTAGAACTCGACGAATTGCAGGCGGCCATCCAGTTCGATATCGGGGATGCTGGCGGGCGATGATTCCGGCGCGC
>JADZBY010000657.1 GCA_020851855.1 Anaerolineae bacterium | reverse complement strand
GGGATGTAGGGGGCATTCTCCGGCGCATTTTCCTGATATGCGCTATGCTAATTCGCGTTCCCGTCTCGACTGCCCACCCGGAGACACATACGATGGACCCTCGGCTACAGCCCGGATTCCTCGGCACAAGCGCCAGTTTGATGGCCGACTTGACGCTGGTCGCCTACGTTCTCTTGCTCTTGCCCGGCATGTTGATCGGCTTCTTCTACGCGCGTCGGCAGATGTTCGTGCCGCACCACCGCGCCGTGATGACGGTGATCGTGCTCGTCAACTGGGCGATCATCGGCTACCTGATGATCAACTCGTACTCGCAGGCCGTCGCGCCGAGCGTGCCGGGCAAACTTGGCGAGCCGGCGGTGCTGTTTCCGTCCGTGCATCTGCTCTTCGGGGCGGCGGCGCAGATTTTGGCCACCATCCTGCTCATCCGGATGTGGTTCGAATATCGCCTGCCGTCCTGGGCGCGCTTTGAGCCGATCAAACGTTACATGCGCCTGACGCTCAGCCTGTGGATCATCACCGTGGCGCTCGGCGTGGTCACCTACGTGACGTGGTACGGCGCGCCGTTTGTCGGGAAAGCCCAGGATACGAACGTCATTGCGCCCGTGGCGACGGAAGACGCCGCGCCCGTCGCCACCGAAGACGCCGCGCCCGCCGCGACGGAAGACGCCTCGCCCGCACCCGCCGCAACGGAAGAGAGTGATGCGGGCGGCAGCGGCGGCTGAGGGCGTCAGGCGCGCGGCGGATTGACGCCCGTTCCTCGCCCATCGCGCGCCGCGTCGAATCGGCTATACTACAGGCGCATCGTGGAGCCGATGATTTGCTGCCCGACACGGACAGCGACGCAAACAGGGGGATGTGGGTGTCACACGGTTCTGGAACGCACGGATCGAGGGGAATCATGAGACGCGGACATGTGGCGTTGGCACTCGCGGGCGCACTGCTTCTGGCGGCGTGTGGCGGGGGCGGTCCGACGGCCACACCGGATGGACAGGTAGGTATATCGGTCGAAGCGACGTCCGCCGTGCCGACGCCAGAAACACAACTCGGCGGCGCGCTGCCAGCCGGGACGCTGATCGTCACCCAGCTCGGCCAGCCGCTCGCCGTGCTGCCCGACCGCACCGTGCTCAACCTGCCGCTGGACCGCTTCGGCGCACAGGGCGCGCCCAATGGGCGTTATGGCATCGCATTCACGCCCGGCTCGAACGGCACGAGCCTGACCCTCGTCGATTACGACGCCGCGCCGCCCGCCAACAAGCAGGTCCCCGGCGCGGAAGGGCTGCGCGGACCGGGCGTGACCTGGCGGCCAGATTCGGCGGGCTTCGCCTTCTTCGACTTCCCACCGATGGGCCAGCGCGCCGCACTGCGCGCCATCCAGTATTACGATGTGGCCAGCGGCGAGACGCGCCCGCTCATCCCGGACGTGCAGAACGCCAGCCAGATACCGATCTCGGTCAGTTTCTCTCCGGACGGCGCTTATCTGCTGTACGTCATCGGGGACGCCAACGCGGAAGGCATCGGCGGGCCGGGCAGCACGCCGCACCTGCTCTCGCTGAGCGCCGGCCAGGTCACGCCCTTGCAGCCGGATACGCTGTATGGGCCGGTGCAGTGGCTGGCCGATAACAGCGGCTTCCTCGTGTTGCGGCCTGACGCGGCAGCCGGGACGAATGCCGTGTATCGCTACGACCTGAACGCGCTCGACAACCCGCGCCGCCTCACGCCCAACGGCGTCTCCGACCTGATGGCCGACCTGTCCGCCGATGGCGCGTGGGTGGCTGTCACGTCGACCGGCGACACGCCGAACGGCGTCGCCAACGTGTTCATCATGGGCGTGGATGGCAGCAGCCGCCGCCAGTTGACGCGCTACGAGGACCCGGAACAGGCTATCACGGCGCTGCTCTGGGAAGCGGACGGCATCTACTACAGCATCACCGCCGCCGACAACACCAGCACGACATGGCGCATGGACCTTGACGGCCAGAACGCCGGGCAGGTGGCCGAGGGCACGCTGTACAGCATCACGCGGTAAGGCAGGCGCACCGCAAAACAAAAACGGGCGGAGAGTCTCCGCCCGTTTTTCGTTCACCGCAGCGCAGCGCCATCCGCGCTCACAACGTCGCCTTGATCGCCTCGGCCACCTTGCGGCTGATGCCCGGCACTTTCATCAGGTCCTCGATGGATGCGGCGCGGATGGCGTCGATGTCCTTGTCAAAGGCGTTGAGCAGCGCCTTACGCTTCGTGGGGCCGATGCCGGGAATCTGCTCCAGACGACTGACGATGCCCTTCTTGATGCGCTGCTGGCGATTCGCGGTGATGGCGAACCGGTGCGCCTCGTCACGGACGCGCTGCACGAGGTAGAGCGCCTGGGAGCGGCGCGGCAAGAGCACCGAATGGACCTGACCGGGCACGAATAGCTCTTCTTCCTGCTTTGCCAGCCCGGCGACCGGCACTTCTTCGAGCAGGTGGAACTGCCTGAGCACCTCAACCGCCACGCCAAGCTGGCCCTTGCCGCCGTCGATGAGCAGCAGATCGGGCAGCAAGCGCCACGTGTCATCCTTGCCCTGCTGGCCGGGCGCGGCGAGCGGATCGCTTACGGCGTCCACATAGCGCTGAAAGCGCCGGGTCAGGGCTTCGCGCATAGACTGGAAGTCGTCCGGCTCGCCCGTCTCGGTCACGCTGCGGATGTTGAACTTGCGGTACTCGGCCTTGCGCGGCACGCCCTGCACGAACACCACGCGGCTGGCGACAGTGGCCGTGCCCTGCAAGGTGCTGATGTCGAAACACTCGATGCGGTTGGGCGGCGTGGGCAGGTTCAGGGCGGCCTGAAGCTCGGTCATGGCCTCGGTCTGCTTGTTCGTGTCGGCGGCCCACTGCGCGCGCAGCATGGCGAGCGTTTCCCTGGCATTTTCCAGCGCGATACGCACGATCTCCGCCTTCTGGCCACGGCGCGGCACGCTGATGCTGACCTTGCGCCCGCCGCGCTTGTCCTTCAGCCAGCTTTCCAGAAGGCGGGCCTCGGCTACTTCGTCGGGCAAGAGCACCTCTTCGGGGATGACCGCCGCGTTTTCGTAAAATTGCTTGACGAAGGCCGAGAGAATCTCCTGGTCGCTCGATTCATCTGCGCCATCCAGCAAGAAGTGCTCGCGCCCAACGAGCCTGCCGCCGCGCACGAACAGGACCTGCACGCAGGTATCGTTTTTCTCCTGGGCAAAGGCGATCACATCCTGATCGACGTTCGTCGGAAACAGCACCCGCTGCCGCTCGACGATGCGCTCCATGGCCCGCAGCCGGTCGCGCAGGGCAGCGGCGCGCTCGAAGTTCAGGTTCTCGGCGGCGTCGGCCATGTCGGCGCGAATCTGGCGCACGATGGCGTCGCTGTGGCCGCTCAGGAAGTCCATCAGTCCTTGCAGGTTGGCGCGATATTCCTCTTTGTTCACCGCCCCGATGCACGGCGCGTTGCACAGCCGGATGTCGTAATACAGGCAGGCGCGCTCGTCCCTGCCCGTGATCACGCGGTCACAGGTCAGGTACGGGAAGGCGCGCCGCAGCACGTCCAGCGTCTCGCGCACCGACCAGGCGGACGTGTACGGCCCGAAATAGCGGCTGCCGTCCTGGTCCATATGCCGCGTCAGCTCCACGGTGGGAAAATCCTGGCCCCAGCGCACGGCAATGTACGGGTAGCGCTTGTCGTCCTTGAAGCGGATGTTGTAGCGCGGCTGGTGCTCTTTGATCAGGTGGTACTCGGTGTGCAGCGCGGCGATCTCGCTGGGCAGCACGATGAACTCGATGTCCAGCACACTCTCACGCAGGCGCAACGTCTTGCTGTCCGTGACGCTGTTGTCGAAGTAGCTGCGCACACGGTTGTGCAGGTCAATCGCCTTGCCGACGTAGATGATCGTGCCTTCGGCGTCCTTCATCAGGTAACAGCCGGGCTTGTGGGGCAGGTTCTTCAGGATGGACTGGATGTGTTCCGATGGAACGAAGTTGGCCATAGATTCGGCTCGCCGCGCCTTGACGATAGGGGGTGATTAGCTCAATTGTACCAAATGGGGCGCATTTGTTGGAGTCGAAGGTGTGCGAAACCAGGGTAATCGCCGCAAAATACCCTCACCCCCGGCCCCTCTCCATGTCCGTCACCCCCAGGGGGGACCCCCGACGGCATGGAGAGGGGAGATGGCTTGCCCTGTCGCCGCGCGATTCCCCCTCTCTACGCTGTACTCGGCGTGGAGAGGGGGCCAGGGGGTGAGGCGCTTTCCATCTGCCTGCTGCAGCCCTCGCATTTGAGACGATGGCCCCGGCGCTGATGGCGTTTAACAAAAAAGGGCGGATCGTTGCGCCTGGACCTTCAAGTCCAGGCTGAGACGACGAAGCCTTGCGGGCTAAAGGCGTGTCCCAGCCCGCAGGGCTTCGTAGATGTAGCCCCGTGCTTCAGCGCGGGGCATCGTTACGCCTGGACCTGAAGGTCCAGGCTGAGACGACAAAGCCCTGCGGGCTAAAGGCGTATTCCAGCCCGCAGGGCTTCGTAGATGTAGCCCCGTGCTTCAGCGCGGGGCTATGGAGTGAGGGCAATCAGCCTTTCACCGCGCC
>JADZBY010000656.1 GCA_020851855.1 Anaerolineae bacterium | reverse complement strand
GCGCGCACACGGTCACCCAGCCGCCGGCGAACACCTTCAGCCACATGCTGGAATTTGACGTGATCCTGTTCAAGAGCTGCTTCCCGACCTCGAACATCGAGAGCGACGAGCAGCTTGAGGCGTACCGTAACTACCATCTGGCCATCCGCGACGTGATCGACCAGCCCGCCGCTGACGCCCGACTCGACCTCGCCCGAAGCGGCGGCGCGCGCCCCACGCTAAAGCATGGGGCTGAAGCTACGAAGCCCTGCCGGGCTGAGGATGAAATTCCAGCCCAAAGGGCTTTGTACGTTCAGCCCGGACGCTTCAGCGCCGGGCGGACCTGATGCGGCGTCGATACACCCGGCATGATGCGTTTGGCCTGGGGTCGGGGGTGAGGCTTGACAGGGTAGGGCGTGAAGTACCGCGTTATAATCCGCGCCGGTTCGCTGTACCGCGTTCTCCGCCATTTTCGCGAGGGTTTCCCCATGACCGATACTTCCCCCGTGCGCGTCGCCATCGTCGGCGCGGGCGGCATGATGCGCTCCCATCTGCGCACGATGTTGCGCCGGCCTGATACGTGCGTGGCGGCCATTGCCGAGCCGGACGCCCGGCAGGTCGAGGCCACCGCTGCCCTCTTCGTGGAATACGGCCTGACTCCGCCGCCGGTCTGGCCGGATGCGCAGCGTTTGCTGGATGCGGCGCGCGGCTCGTTTGACGTGGCCTTCATCGCCACGCCGCACGCCAACCACCATGATGAAACCATCGCCTGCCTGGAGTGCGGCCTGGATGTGCTGCTCGAAAAGCCGATGGTCGTCACCGCCGCCGAAGCGCACAGCCTGATCACGGCCCGCGACCGGACCGGGCGGCTGCTCAGCGTGGCCTTTCAGGGCAGCCTGTCGCCCCAGATTCGCATGGCGGTGCGGATGCTGCGCGGCGGCGAGCTGGGGCCGATCCTGAACATCGCGGCGACGACGTGGCAAAACTGGGGACCGGGCACGGTCGGCACGTGGCGGCAGCGCCCGGCGTTGTCCGGCGGCGGCTTCCTGTTCGACACCGGCGCGCACATGCTCAACACGGTGAGCGATCTGGCGGGCGAAGACTATGCCGAGGTCGCGGCGTGGCTGCACAACAATGGGCGTCCGGTGGACACAACCGGCGTGGTCATGGCCCGGCTGAAGTCCGGCGCGCTGGTGACCATGAACGGCTGCGGCGAGACGATCCCGTCGTGCAGCTCGGAAATCTACGTGTTCTGCCAGGACGGCATCCTGCGCACCGGCCAGTGGGGCGAGCGCCTGGAGATGCAGCGGCGCGGCGAGGCAGGACTCACGCCGGTCCCGGTCCCGGAGTCGAGCGGCCCGTGGGAACAGTTCCTCGCCGTGCGCAGCGGGCAGATCGCCAACCCGTCGCCGCCGGAAGTCGGCCTGCGCATGGCTAAGCTGTGGGACGCGATCCGGCTTTCCGCGTCACGGAACGGCCAGCCGGTGAGCGTGGGATAGCCCTCAGTTTCCACAATTCAGCCCGGCCTGGAACTGCTCGAAGGTGCTGGCGTAAAAGTGCCCCAGGCCGTCGCAGCGGGCCGAGAAGTACAGGTAATCCGTCTGGGCCGGGAAGGCCGCCGCCCGCAGCGCATCCAGGCCCGGATTGCTGATGGGCGTCGGCGGCAGGCCCTTGTAGCGGTTGCCGTTGTACGGCGAATCGAGGTTCGCATCGCCCGCGCGCAGCCTGGGCCACCAGTCGCCCGGCCTGCCCAGCACATACTGGATCGTGACCGTCGCGCCCAGCCCGCGCCCGGTGCGCAGCCGGTTGTGAAAAACGCTGGCCACGAGCGGCTGGTCGCCCGGATCGCGCGATTCGCGCTGCACGATGGACGCCAGATTGACTACCTGCCAGAACGTCAGCCCGTTTGCCGCCGCGCCGGCCTCAAGGTCGCGCCCGACGTTCGCCGCGAAGGCGTTCAGGACCATATCGCGAAAGCCTACGGCGTCGGCGGCATTGTCGAGCGTGTAACTGCCGGGCAGCATGTAGCCTTCCAGCGAGACTCCCGCCGGTTTTGAGGCCAAAAACCAGTGATCGGGCAGCGGCGCACCCGCCCGCGTCGCCGCCAGGAAATCGGCCCCGGTGAAGCCAACCGGCGCGGCGTCGATGGCGGCGGCGATCTGCTCCAACCGCCAGCCCACGCCAATATTCACCGTGCACGGGCAGTTTGCATTGCGCGTCGTCCCGGCGGGCAGGGCGGGCGCTGCCGGTCCGCCGCCGCTCACGTCGACTTTGGGCGCGTTTTCGGCAGCGCCGGGCGGCAGGAAGATGATCTGTCCGATGGACAGGAAGTTGTCGCGCAGGCAGTTTTCGGCGCGGATGGTCGCCACGTCCACGCTGCCGCCGGAGCCAAGCTGGAAGCCGAACAGCGTATCGCCCTCTTCGACGCGGTACGGCGCCCAGCCTTCGGGCGGCTCGCAGCCAGGCGGCACGATGATGGCGATGGTCGGCATCGGCGTGGGCGGGATGGGCGTGGCGCTCGGCGCTGCCGGCGTCGGCGGGGTGGGCGTCGCGGGCGTCTGTTCAGGCGCTAACCCACCGACGGGTGAGGGCAGGACCGCGCCGGGCGTGGGCAGCGGCTCGCGGGTGGGCGGGGGGCCGGGCGTCGCGGTGACGATCCATGAGCGCGTCGCCGGTGAGGCGAGCAGCGCCAGCGCCGTGTCGGCGGGCGTGGCGCTCACCATCGCCGTTTCCAGCCAATCGACCGGCACGAGGGTCAGCGTCGCGGTCGGGGTCGGCGTAGGCGCATCGCCGGGCAGCGTGGCGGCGGGCAGCACGAGCATGGGCAGCGGCGTGGCGCTCGACTCCGGCGCGCGGGTGGCGGACGGCGACGGCGTGGCGCTGGGCGGCGCGGGCGTGAAAGTCGGCGGATCGGTCGGGGTGGCGCTCGGCGTCGCGCTGGCCGGGAGCGGCGTCACGGTCGGCACGAGCGTGGCGGCCAGACTGGGGCGCGCCGTGGCGCTCGCCTGCGCCGCGATGGCGGTCGGCGTGGCAGCGTCGCCGCTCGGTGCAGTCATCAGTAGCGCGCTGGCGAGGAGCAGGACGGCGAAGATCGCGGCGGCCAGCGCGGCCAGGCTCAGCAGAAACTTGGTCCGCGTCATGGCCGGCAAGTATACCGGGCGTGGCGCGCTTGTCCATGACGCCCGGCTGACGGTGTGAAACGTCGCGCACACTTGCAGTAAAATGCAACGTACAGCTATCGAAGCAAGCGGATACTTCGTGGAGAGCGGCCAATGGCGCGACGGTCGAACGGATTGGACGTGTATCTTGAAATCGGCAAGAAAAAGACTTTCGCCTGCGCCGTGGAATGGCCCGGTTGGTGCCGCAGTGGGCGTGATGAGGCGGGCGCGCTCCAGGCATTGCGGGACTCCGGTCCGCGCTATGCGCAGGCATTGCGGGCGGCGGGGCTGGATTTTCGCGCGCCGGACGACGAAGCGGCTTTCACCGTGGCGCAGCGGTTGCCCGGCAACGCCACGACCGACTTTGGCGCGCCGGGCATCGTGCCCGATTTTGACTCACGCCCGGTGGACGAGGCCGAATTGGCGCGCCTGCAGACAATCCTGAAGGCGTGCTGGGCGGCGCTCGATGCGGCGGTGGCGCACGCGCAGGGCAAAACGCTGCGCACCGGTCCGCGCGGCGGTGGGCGGACCGCCGAGGAGATCGTGCGGCATGTGCGGGACGCCGAGGCGGGTTATTGCTCCAGCATGGGCGGCAAGATCGCGAAAACGGCGACCTACGACGAGGCGCGGCAGGTCATCCTGGAAGCGCTGGCCGCATCGGCGCGCGGCGAGATCGCCGAGTACGGGCCGCGCGGCGGAAAACGCTGGCCCGCCCGGTACTTTGCCCGGCGCTCGGCGTGGCACGTGCTCGATCACGCCTGGGAGATCGAGGATCGGGCGGAGTGAGGGTCATTCCCCCATCACTTCTCTGCTCACCTCATCTACCTTGCGCGATTTGCCCCGCGCCAGCGCCGCCTCGACCGCGTCCGGCGGCAGTTTCGCCCGCAACTCCGCCACAAGCGGCTCGGCGATGGCGCGCACATCCGGGTTCACGGCGGGATGGCCCAGCGCCAACCCGGCCAACTCGGCGGCGGCCTCGTACTGCCCGGCGCGCGCCCGCAACCGGCCCATCCCGGCCAGAATCTCCAGGCTGAGCGGCGCGGCGTCCATCTCGACGGCCATCGCCAGCGCTTCGCGATAGTGCGCCGCCGCGTCGCCATCCTGGTCCAGCTGCGTGGCGACGTGCCCCAGGTTGATCAGCGTCTGGGCGACGGCGGCGCGATCCCCGATCTCGCGGAAGAGCGCCAGACTCTCGGCCAGTGAGGCGCTGGCCTTTGCGAAGTCGCCGTTGGAGAGCGCCACGTAACCCAGGTTATTGAGCGTGGCGGCCACGTTCCAGCGGTCCCCGATCTGGCGGCTAATGGCGAGGCTCTCCTCGAAGTGATGCACCGCACCCGCCGGATTGCCCTGGTACAGCGCCACCGTGCCCAGGTTCAGCAGCGCGCTGGCCATGCCGCGCCGGTCGCCCAGGCCGCGGAAGATGCCGAGCGCCTCTTCCAGCCGCGCCGCCGCGTCTTCGTGCGCCCCGCGAATGGTCAAGACGCGCGCCAGATCGCTCAGCGCGTTGGCGATGCCCCACTGATCGGCGATCTCGCGGCAGAGGGTCAGGCTGTCCGTCAGGCGGGCAATCGCGGCGTCGTATTCGCCCTGCCCCGCCGCCAGATGGGCCAGCCCGCGCGACGCCTCGGACGCCAGCCGCCGGTCGCCCGCATCCTGACCGGCAAGCAGGCCGTTTTCGTAATGCGCCCGCGCCTCGTCGGGAAGGCCGCGCGCCCGGAAGGCATGGCCGAGATAGACCAGGGCCGCGGCGGCGGCGCGCGGCGCGTTCACCCCCGGCGCGCGGGCCGTGACGAGCGCCTCTTCCAGCCGCGCGATGGCTTCCTCGTGCCGGTTCAGGCGCACCAGCACCCGCCCCAGCCGCACGTCGAGCGCGGCGCGGCCCGCCCGGTCGCCGTCGCCGGTCAATTCCAGGGCGCGTTCAAAGTAGCGGATGGCTTCCGGGAAGGCGGACACGCGGTCGGCCTCTTCGCCGGCCAGCGCGCTGTAATGCGTCTCACGCTTGCGGTCGCCGGCCATGCCCCAGTGATAGGCCAGCGCGGCGACCCGGTTGGGCGCGACGTGCTCGATGGCGCGGGCGACGTGCGCGTGCAGCGCCGGGCGCGCACCGGCGGGGATGGCTTCCAGCGCGCCCTCACGCAGCTTGTCGTGGGCAAATCGCCAGCGCTGGTCCTGCACATCGAGCACCGCCGCATCGGCGGCGCGAGCCAGCCACGCCTGCAAGTCGGCCTCGCTGATCGACGCGGCAGCGCGCAGAATCGGCAAGTCCAGTTCGCGCCCGTACACGGCGGCAAGCTGAAGCACGGGCCGGTCGCCGGGCGAGAGCTTGCCCAGCCGCCGCGCCACGATGCGCCGCACGCCGCCGGTGAACACGTGCGCCGGCAGCGTCATCGTGCCTATCCGGTCAAGCTGCCCGGCTTCTTCGGCCAGCGCCCGTACGACTTCGATCAGGAAAAAGACGTTGCCTTCCGTCTCGCGCTGGAGCAGGCCGAGCACATCCGGTGCGCGCCCGCCTTCGCCCAGCATCGACTCGCTGAGCGCGGCAATGGCTCCCGGCTCCAACCGGCGCAGCGGCAGCGTTTGCATGGCGGGCAGGCGTACCGGCAGATCGGGCGTCTCGTCGTCGCGGTAACTGGCGACGACCAGCAGCGGCAGGCGCGCGGCGGACTCGGACAGTTCACGCAGCGCGTCCAGGCTGGCGCTATCCGCCCAGTGCAGGTCTTCCAGGATCAGCGCCAGCGGCCCCGTATAGCGGTGGAACAGGCTCATGAGCGTCGCCTGGAGACGCCGGCGGGCCTGTTCCGGATCGGCCTCGCCCGCGTCGGGCAGCGGCCTGCCGAGCAACGCGGCAATGTCCGGCGCGGCGGGCCGCAACGCCGCCGCATCCGCCGGGCTGAGATCGAGGGCCAGCGCCAGGCGGCGCACCGGCTCGCGCCAGACCTGATAGGGCGCGCTGGCTTCGCTGACCGACTGCCCACGCAGGACGAGCGCGCCGCTCACCAGCGCCCGGATGCGAAGCTCGTCGATCAGGCGCGATTTGCCCACACCGCTCTCGCCGCTGACCAGCCACGCGCTGCCGCGCCCGGCCATGCCCTCGTCCAAGGCGGCGCGCAAGCGGGCCGCTTCCGCCTCGCGCCCGACAAAACGCGCCGCCTGTAAGAAGCTCTCGCGCGTGGCCGCCGTCTCCACGGGCAGCGGGCGGCCCATGGCGGCGCTCAGGTCGCGGATGACGGCCATCGCGTCGCCGTAACGGCGCAGCGGGTCTTTTTGCAGAAGGCGCTGCACGACGGCCACCAGCGGTTGATCGGC
>JADZBY010000655.1 GCA_020851855.1 Anaerolineae bacterium | reverse complement strand
CCCTGCGCCAGCGCGGGGAAAACGAGCGTCATCATGAAGATGGGCAACATGATGCGCCAGTCGCGGAAGCTGTCGCGCATCTCGCGGCGGGTGACGATCAGCGCGTTGCGCAGGCTGTCCAGCGGGCCGCGCGCCGCAACGGACGGGCGGACGGCGGCGTTGTTAACGGCGGCTTCGGCTTGCATCGGCAGGAGTCTCCACACCTTCATCTTCTGTCACGATTTGCAGGTACACGGCTTCCAGGCTGCGCGGCACTTCGCTGAGCGTCACGATCTCCGCGCCTTGCCCGACCAGCGTGTGCAACACGGCGGGATTGGTTTGCTCCGGCGTCGCCGTCTGGTAGCGTAGCCAGTTATCGCCCGTCTCGCGCACGTCCACCAGGCCATGCAGCGACTTCACCACGCCGTTCAAAGGCTGGCGGAAGCGCACTTCCATGATCGGGTCGCCCACGAAGCGGCGTGACAGCTCTTCAAACGTGCCGTTGGCGATCAGCCGCCCACGCCGGATGACGCCGATGCGGTCGGCAAGTTGCTGCGCCTCGTTGAGGTTGTGCGTGGTCAGGATGATGGTCCGGCGGTCGCGCTTCAGCTCCAAAACGGCGTCGCGCACCAGCTTGGCGCTCTGCGGGTCCATGGCGGACGTCGGCTCGTCCAACAGCAGGACGGGCGGGTTGTGCAGCAGGGCGCGCACCAGGGCCAGTTTTTGCTTCATGCCCTTCGAATACTCGCCCAGCCGCCGGTGGATGGCGTCGGCCAGCCCGAAGCGCTCCATCAGGTCAAGCGCCTGCTTGCGGCGCACCTCGACGGGCAGCCGGTAAATGCGCCCGAAGAAGTCCAGGTACTCGGTGGCCTTCATGCGCTCGTACAGGCCGTGGTGCTCGGTCAGCACGCCGACGCTGGCGCGCACGTGGGCCGGTTCGCGCACCACGTCATAGCCCGCCACGCGCGCCCATCCGGCGGTCGGCGCGAGGATGGACGTCAGCATCCGGATGGTGGTGGTTTTGCCCGCGCCGTTTGGCCCCAGAAAGGCGAAGACCGTGCCCGCGTCGACGGTCAGGGACAGACTCTCAACGGCTCTGAAGGCGTCGAAGTCTTTGGTCAATCCCTCGGTTTCAATCATGCTCTGCGCTTCCTGTTCACAACGTCTTGCGTGATTCTAGACCAGAAATGCCGGGGCGCGTCTCCTGAAAGCGTAAAAGTGTGCGGTTGTCACACGGAGCACGGCGCAAGTCCCACGCTATTCAACGCGCAACGTGGCGATGAGGGCATACGTTTCCGGCTCGCCCGCGCGTGCATTGCGCACAGGCAGCGGCGCGCCGTCGCGCCAGTCGAAGACGAGCACCCACAGGTCATACTCGCCGGGCGGCAGGTTATCCGGCAGTTGCAAGGCGTGGTTGTCGCGGTAATAGCCGCCGGGCTGCCACGACGCCATCTTGCCAAACGAGCCGAGCGGCGCTTCGGCCCGCTGTGCCACCGCCGCCCCGGTCCCGTCGATGAGCGACACATTCACGCTGTAATCGAACGGCTCCACGTCCTCTGGCCAGCCGTCGTGCCGCCACAACAGCGACACGGGCAGCATCTGGCCGGGCCGGATCACGTCGCCGTGTGGCAGATCGAAACCGACGAGGGTCGCCGCGCCAAAATCCGCGCCGGACGGGCGTTCCGGCCAGGGCGGCACGCGCTCTTCCGGCGCGCCAACCGGGGCGTACAGGATCAGGCGGGCGCGCGGCTCGTCCACGACCGTCTCGCCGGGGAAATAGTGCCGCGCCAGATAGTTCTCTGTAACCCGGTAACGCTCCGTGCTGAACGGCGAGTACTCGGTGAGCACCCACCAGCGTGAGGATTGCAGCGCAATGCGCGAGAGCATGACCTGAAAGGCCGGGGTGGCGCGCTCTTCCATGCTATCCGACACGAAATTCGGCGTCTCGCCCGGCGTCAGGATTTCGCCCTCGGACAGCGGCAGCACATAGACCGGCATCCCGCGCTTGTCGTAGTTGAGGAAGAACAGGCGATAGGTGGCGTTGCTCAAAATGACCGTGTCGCCGGGCCGGGACTGTTCGCGCAGGGCCGTCATCACCTTCCACAGCGATTCATCGTCGCTGCCATAGCGGAAATCGCGGTAGTACAGGCGCAGGCCCAGCCCGAACATGACCGCCAGCGCCGCCCCGCACACCGCCGCTTGCGCCAGACGCCGTCGCCGGGATGCTGCCGGGCGGAACATGGCCCACGCCGCAACCGCGCCCGCCGCCAGACACAGCAGCGGCGCGGCGCGCCCGGCGGCAAGGTGCACCCAGGCGGGCGCGAGCGGCAGGCCGGGCGTCGCCGCGAGCCGGCCCAGCACGACGAGATGCGGCAGGTAGCGCCCATCCCACACGCCTTCGCGCCACGGCACAATCTCCGCGTCCAGCCGCTCGCCTTCGCTGTGCAGGTAGTCCGGGAAGACGCGGATCGGCCACATCACGCCCAGCGCCTGCGCCGCGACGCTGATCGCCGCCACCGCGACCACCAACGCGCGGCCCGGACGGCTCATCCTGCCGGATAGCGCGCCGTCGAAGACGGGCAGCAGCCACAGCGCCAAGAACGGCGTGCTGGGCAGCAAAAAGCGCGGCCCCCAGCCCAACCCGCCGTACCAGTACGTCGCGTGTGTGGTGGCGTGCCCCCCGGCGAAGCCGAGCAGCATCAGGGCGGGCAGCAGCGCCAGCCGCACCTGCCGCGCCCGTAGCAATCTCACCGCGCCGGCCAGTCCGAGCAGCAGGACCGGCGAGAACGCCCACATGCTGAAGCCGGGGCTGATCAAATAGGCGGCCAGCGCTTCCGGGGCATGGGCCAGGGCGCTGGCGATGATCTCACCGCCTTCCAGGCGGGCGGCCACACGCGGCCAGAGCAGCGTCCAGCCCAGCGCCGCCGCCGCGACGATCAGCGCCAGCGCGGCGAGCGCGGCCAACGGGTGCGCCCGCAGCCAGCGCCGCGTATGGGACAGGCCGCGCCGAGGGACCAGCGCCAGCGCCATGCCCAAGATGAACAGGTTGCCTGCATCTTTTGTCAGCCACGCGCCGACCAGTGACACGAGCGCCACGGCCAGCCAGGCTACGGCGGTGATCGGCTGCGGCCTGCGCCTCTCGAACGCGGCGCGCGCCCGGTCGGCGGCGTACACGCTGAACAGGCCGAGCAGCATCAACAGCGGATCGCGAAAAAACATCTGGCTGTAGGCCCAGGCATACGTCGCCAGCCCGAATGCGAGCGCCACAGCCAGCGCTGTCCGGTCCCGGAAGCCGTGCGCCACGCCGAACAGGTACACCAGCACGCCGGTGAGCGCCGTCACGACCACGTTGAACAGCCACACGGCGTGCACGATGCCCACGCCGGGCAGCCTCTCTGCCAGCCACAGCAGCGGCGCGGCGGCGTAGACCTGGAGCGGTGAAACCGGGTTATCCACCACAGGCTGAAGGCCCGGCGGTGTGCTGTAATTCGGCACATCGCCGGTCAACGGCAGCCGAAAGTTGCCCTCGTGGACGTAGCTGCGCACCGAATCGAAGAGCATGATCTCGTCGGTGCTGATGATCTGTCCATGATAGGTGAAGAAATAGAACGCGCACAACACGCCGAACAGGCCCAACGCGCGCACCCAGCGGGCGCGGCGCGGCGTGACGGGTGTGGACGGTCTGTCGGGCGGGATGGCAGCGCTCATCGTGGCTGTCGGGGTGGGGCGGAGTGGGCGCACGATGGGCGCATCAGGTCAACCCGGCGCGGCGGCGCTCGTCCCGGTAATCGTCGGGCGTGTCGATGTCGCGCAGGATGCTGTCTGTCTCCACCGGCACATAACTGATGTCGTCCGCGTGGGCGTTGATCACGTCGCGCGGTGAGCCGCCCACCGGAAGGTCGAGAATCTCCTTCCAAAACGCCCGATCAATCAGGATCGGGTGGCCGCGCCGGTTCTGGTAGCTCGGCGCGACGATGCGGCCCCGGCCTTCGGCATAGGCGTTGATCAATTCGGCCACGACGCGGTTATCCAGTTGCGGCTGGTCGCCGAGCACGACGAGACAGGCGGCGATGTGCGGGCCGAGCGCGCGCAGCCCGGCCTGGAGCGACGAGAGCATGTCGCCCTGACGGTACTCTTTGTTGTGGGCGAAGCGCACCGGCTCGTCGCCCAGTGCAGCGCGCACTTTCGCAGCGACATGGCCGGTCACCACGACCAGATCGTCCAACCGGAGCCGCTTCAGCCGGTCCACGATGACGCGGATGATCGGGCGGCCATCCCAGGGCAAGAGCACCTTTGAGTGGCCGGGCTGCTCCATGCGCCGCGACAGGCCGCCCGCCAGCACCACGGCGGCGACTCGGCGGTGAATCTCCAGGATCGGATCGTCCAGGCTTTGCACTGCGCCCAATGCGACCGCCTCCATGCGCGCCTCGCGCAGCGCCAGCCGGGCCACCAGCCGCGCCAGCGTGCGCCGCAGCCCGTCTTCGGGCACTTTGTTGATCAGGGCCACGGCGCGCGCGTGGTCCGGGATGCCCTTTAGCCCAAGCTCCGTATCGCGCAGCACGGACGCCACCCACGGCCATTTCACCCGTTCACCTTCCGGGTAGCCGTAGCGCGCGATCATCGCCTGCGGGTTGTAGACGTGCTCGGCGTCGAGCGGCTGGCCGATGATGTCCACGCCCACGACGGGCACAGCCAGCGTCGTGGCGGCGGGCAGGACCGGCTCATGCTCGCGCGGCGCTTTGAACGGCAGACGGCGCGCGCCATCCGCCTCCACCAGGATCACGTCCGAGTCGACCGAATCGAGCAGCGCGTCGATGGTATCCGGCGCAAAACCGACCGCCTTGTCGCCGTTGAAGTTGTGGTACAGGAATACGAACCCGTGCTGCCCCAAAGCGCGCGAAATCGCTTCTGGCCGGATGCGCGCGCCCATCGCGCCGAGCGCGCCGGGAGCAAGCGCCACTTCCTCCACGGCCAGCCGCGTGGTGGTCGTGCCCAGGACGCGCCAGCCGAGTTCGGCCAGTTCGCGCCCAAGCCGAAACAGCGTCGACGTTTTGCCGCCTGCGCCGGTGAAAGCCACCACGTCGCCGCGCTGGACGTGCAGCGCCTCCCGAATCAACATCCCTCAGTGCGCCCCGTCCCGCCGCGCTTCGAGCAGACGGATAACTTCCAGCGCCACGGCGATGAACAGCAGGCTGGCGGCCAGCGCCAGCACATAATTCCAGTTCAGCACCGACGTGGACTGCCAGCCCAGGACGGAAAATGTGCGCGGCTCGCCGAGAATCAGCGGCGGAAAGACGACCAGCGGCGCAAAGCCGTCCAGGTTGATCTGGACCGGGAGCAGCGCCAGGAATATCAGCACGGCAACGATCAACACCCCGATGCGCCGTATGGTCCCCTGCGTCGTTTGCCGAAACACGGTAGCTGCTACCTCCCCTTCTCCGCTCTCATCGCCGCGTCCGCCGCCCGGCGCATCGCCAGCGCCTCGCGACGCTGCGGCGCGCTCAAGATCGCCTCCACTACGCCGCCGCCGATGGCCAGCGACTTATCCGACACGGTGAAACAGTGCTGCTGCTGGCCTCGTGGGTCAATATCCCCGATCTTCGTGCCCGCCGTCAGGAGCGTGTCATCTTCGACCAGGCCGCGCAACACGCCGTCGAAGGGCGCGCGCACGGGTTCGCCGCCCACCGTCGCCAGAAGTTGCCCATGCCGCACCGGTAGCCCGACGCACGCGCCATAGGCCAGCATCCGGCCATCGGCGGGCGCGCGCAGCACCCGGTCCGTATCCCGCCCGTTGATCCCAGCAGGCTTGCCCGTGTCCGGCTCGGCCTCACCGCGCCAGTATACCCGGCCCAGGTTGTGCCCCCGGTTCGTTTCGATGACCGCGTGGCAGTCCACGCCTGCCACAAAGCCGGGTCCCAGGGCAATGACCAGCGGCGCGTCGTCCCGGCGCGTGCCCAGGTTGCGCTTGGCGAGCCGGGCATCGATCACCGCCGCCGGGCGAAAGGTCCGGATGCTGTCCCCGTCGGGATCGACGACGACGGCCACCTCGCCCGCGTCCAGCGCCGCGTGGATCGTCTCCGGGCGGTCCAGGCGCGCCCGCCGCCCACGCACACCCTCGATGACCACGGCAACGTTGTGCACGACGGCGCTGAAGCTGACCGCCGTGCGCACGGCGAGCGGCCAGGGCAGTTCCGTCATCAGCACCGGGAATCCGGCCCGCCGCAGCCGCAGCGCCACGCCGGTCGCCAGATCGCCCGCGCCGCGAACCAGGACCAGGGCGCTGCCGAACGCCGCCGTTGGCTCAGACTGCGCCATGCCAGACCCCGGCCCGCACCAGGTGCGCCAGGACCCGGTCGGGGGTCAGCGGGATGGTATCAATGCGCACGCCGGTGGCGTCGAACAAGGCGGCGGTAATGGCCGGGGCCACGGGCAGGAAGGGCATCTCGGCCATGCCGCGCGCGCCGTACGGCCCGATCGGGTCGGCGTATTCGAGCACGACGGACTTCACCTCGTCGGGCACGTCCCACACCGTCGGGATCAGGTAGTTGGACAGGAACGGGTTCTTGATCCTGCCCTGCTCGCT
>JADZBY010000654.1 GCA_020851855.1 Anaerolineae bacterium | reverse complement strand
CCTGACGTTACGCCGATTGATCCGGTTGATGCGATTACCCTGGTAGAGGGGCCGGATGGGGTGAGGACGATTCTCGTAAGATTCTTCAGCCCGATCCCATCTGAGTCACAGTGCACGGCCTCAAAATACTCGACGCCCAACTGTGGATGGAGGACGAAACAGATTATGGCTATTGCGATGGCGGATACCCCGCTGCTCGTCGCCAGCGCGGCAGAGCTTGACAACCTGCTCACCACGGAACTCCCGGTGCTGCTCTACGTCTGGAACGGCGGGACGGTGACCGCTGATGTAAAAAATGAACTGGATCGCGTCGCGCGGGAGTATCGCGGGCGCATCCTGGTGATCAAGGCTGACGTCGGGCGCGCGCCGGACCTGGGCGAGCGTTACGAGGTGGGCCGCACTCCGATGCTGCTGGGCCTGTTCAAGGGTGAGCAGCTTGTGCGCCGTAACCGCCCGTGGGGCACGGACGTGCAGGGCGCGGTCGACGCGCTGCTGCCGCACGCGCCCGCCGGTCCGGCGAACGCAAAACCCGAAAAGAAGGCGGCGTCAGGTAAGCCCGTTCCCGTGACGGATGCCACGTTCCGCAAGGAAGTGCTCGAAAGCGATGTGCCGGTACTGGTGGACTTCTGGGCGGCGTGGTGTGGCCCGTGCCGCCAGATCGCCCCGGTGCTCGAAAAGCTCGCCGCCGAGTTTGTGGGCAAGGTGAAGATCGCCAAGGTCGACGTAGACGCCAACCCGACCGTGTCCCAGAGCTTCGGCATCCAGAGCATCCCGACGTTGATGTTCGTCAAGGGCGGCAAGATCGTCGGGCAGCAGGCAGGCGCACTCCCGGAGCACATCCTGCGCGACGCCATCAACCAGCTCATCAACCTGAAGATGTAGCCGGGCAGGAATGCCCTGCAAGCGCCTTCCGCCCGCGCCGGACCGTAATTGAGTCTGGTCGCGGGCGGCTTTATTGCGTATGCTTAGCCGTATGACTCTATTTGCACACGTCAAACGTTTCTTCAACCGGCGACGAAAGGGATCCATGATCACCGTCGACTACCACACGCACAACATCCGCTGCGGGCACGCGCAGGGGCAGATCGAGGACTACATCCGCGCCGCGATCCGCCTCGGCCTGACCGATATCGGCGTCTCCGATCACAACCCGGCCTACTGGCTGCCCGGCGATGACCCGATGCCCACCGTCTCGATGGCCAAGAGCGAACTGGAAGGCTACGTCGACGAGACGCTGCGGCTCAAGGCGAAGTACGCGGGACAGATCAACGTGCGGCTCGGCCTGGAGTGCGATTACGTCGAGGGCATGGAAGATGCGTGCCGCGAAATGCTGGCGCGCCACCCGTTCGATTACGTGATCGGCTCGGTGCATTGGGTGCAGGACGCGAACATCTTCCACGTCCGGCGCTGGGATGGCGTGACCGATGCGCTGCCCATCTTTGCCGAATACTACCGGCTGATCATCAAGTCGGCGCAGAGCGGCCTGTTCGACATCGTCGGGCACAGCACGGCCATGACGGCTTTTGCGCCCAAACCGCTCGCGGACGGCATCGAGGCGCTTCAGGATGAGGCGCTCGCCGCCATCAACGACGCCGGGCTGGTGATGGAAGTGAACACGTCCGGCTTTCGTAAGATGACCACGGAGCCGTTCCCCACCTTCCGCATGATCGCCGCCGCGCACCGCCTGGGCATCCCGCTGACGTTCAGCTCGGATAGCCACCGCCCCGAGGATGTGGGGTATGCGCGGGACCGCATCGCCGCCTATTTCGCCCAGATCGGCCTGGGCGGGCTGGCGACGTTCGCAGGACGCCAGCGCATCATGCTGCCGCTGCACGAGGCCGCGAGCGAGCCGGCGATGGCCGCCGCGGCGGACTGATCGCCTGCATGGGCGGCACGGTCGGCGTTCAGCGTTCGGCGTTTAGCCCTCGCTCCCCCGTCCCGACGGCAGAGCGATGGTGAAGGTCGCGCCCCGGCCCGGACCATCGCTCTCGGCCCACAGCCGCCCGCCGTGCGCCCTGACCAGCCCCCGCGCGATAGCCAGCCCGATGCCCATTCCGTTGTGCTGCCGCGTCATGTGGTCCGCAACCTGATAAAATTCCTGGAAGATCGGCTCAAGCTGGTCGGCGGGGATGCCGATCCCGTTGTCTGCCACGCGAATCCACACCTCATGCGGGCGGCGCGCCACGCTCAACCGAATCTGGCCGCGCGGCGGCGTGAAGCGCACTGCGTTGTTCAACAGGTTACACAGCGCCATCCCGATCTTGCCCCGGTCCACAAACACGACGATATCCGCGCCCTGCAGATCGACTTCAAGGCGCTGCTCGCGGGCGTTGGCCGTCGCCAGTACGTCGTTCTGCGCCGCCAGCAGCAGCGCGGAGAGCGTCGTAGCCTCGCGCGACAATTCCGTCTCGCCGGTGTGCAGGTAGCGCAGGTTGGTCATCTCTTCGATCAGGCCACGCAATTGCAGGGCGCTGTTCATCACGGCAGCGGCGTGATCGCTGGCATCGCCCTGCGCCTCTTCCTTGAGAAAGCTCGCATAACCGAGGATCACGCCCAGCGGCGTGCGCAATTCGTGCGACGCGATGGCGATGAACT
>JADZBY010000653.1 GCA_020851855.1 Anaerolineae bacterium | reverse complement strand
GTGGGCCAGGCTATGACCTGGATGGAACACAGCTTACTCAATCGATGTTTACCGGCCACCTGTTGCAGCAACTGCCAGCCGCGGCGGATGATTTTGGCCTTATAACTGCCGATTCGCTTGCCTTTCATCTCAAGGATCACCTGGGTCGCGTTCTCCAAAGCCACGTCGATCAGATGCCAGCTTATGGTTATCTACCCGGACATGACGGCGGTGATTACGTACTGGGCACCGGGCGACGGCAGACTGAACGCACGTCCAGTCCTCTTAAGCAGCGGAAGGGTGTGATTGTCCTGGTCTCGCCTAGCAGCGCCGTGTCAAGCGACATGGACCGCGCTCCGGGCATCTATGCGCGAGAATTCATTGGCAAGGACAAGACCCAGTGGTCAGGTATTGAATACCATCGCTGCAATGACCTGGATAAAGAGAAGGAAACCACGTTGCCACTAAACCCCGCCAGGGGCGGCGGGCCGCTTAAGCATCTTTGGCTTGTGTACACCGAGAGTAGCGAGCCGGTAGCCTCTGAGATGCGCGGTAGTTACGAAATGCTGGAGACGGTGGACGTTCACCTGGTCCCGCTGAACGATGCGTACAACGTACAGGAAACCTTCCAGGCACTAGCCAACATACTCGACAATGTGGGCGCTCAGGGCCTTTCGCTTGAGGACGTGATCGTTGATGTCACAGGCGGCACGACTCCGATGTCCATCGGCGCGGGGCTTGCCTGCAAGCAAAAGGCAGATGGAACGTCACGCCCATCGCCGTGCAAGATGCAGTACTGCCAGCCGAATCATCTGGCCTTTGCAGGTGGGCGGCCTGACACAACGCGCCTGACCGTGCCGGTTCTGCTCGATGATCCTATTCACACAGAGAAGGACGACTCATGATGCTCCCCACAATCGAGGACCCGCCTGACATAGCTGACCGCTTACCCCAGTACACGGCCCGCCTTGAATCCAACGCGCCAGTATTCATGGCGGGCGCATATAACGGGCCGGACCCAGAACAGTACTTCCGCGACTTTCGCGCCCTGTCCATCCGAGGCGCATTCCGCTACTGGCTCAGGGCACTCATCGGCGCGGCAGTAACAAACGACGTTGCAGCGTTACAGCGAGCTGAATCTGAGCTTATGGGAAACACGCGCGTCGGCTCACCCCTAACCGTAAGAATGCGATTCATGGCCACTCAGTCCGAGCTGGGTAGGCACGGTTTGCTGGTGCATAATCCCAAAAAGACTTTCGACAATCCGTGCTATCTGCGAGCGCGGTTCGATCTGTCTCTGCTGTCGCGCCCAGGAACCGCCATTCACATGGACGACGCACTTGTCGCCTTGTCCTTGCTTGTTCGCCTCGGTGGGGTAGGCAAGCGGTCGCGTCGCGGCTTTGGCAGTCTCAGGTTCAGCGAACCTATCAGAGACGTCGCCAACGTGCCCGTCGAGAACATACCGACCGATCCTCCAGATGCAGACAATATGCCCGTCGTGAACATACCGACGGATCCTCCAACTGATGGACCAGATTTGGCGCACTCAATTGAGCAGTTCCTAAAAGACGCCTTTGTTTACGCACGTAGCCGCTGGCCCGTAATGCCGCTGCCTGGACTACCTGAATACCCGATTCTTCATGAGGACCACTGCAAAGTTGCGGTAATCACCACTCCTTTCGCAGACGACCCGCCAGCCACTGCGAATAGGATAGACGGCTACATCAAGGCAATGAGAGCGTTCTGGAGCCTATTGCGCGACGATACGAAGCCAACGCCTGCCCGCCACTTTCGTGACGCATCCGTATTTGGCAACGCCGGGGCAAATGCGCGGCTGGCATCGCCGGTTCGTCTACACATCGCCCGTGATGTCAACGGCTCCAGCTACATGGTGGTTACGGCCTTTCGCACGACACTTCCTGCTGGCGGTGACTGGCCTTTGGTCCAGGAGTTTCTTGATACGCTTGTTGCCACCTATGGTGGACGTATCGTCTTTGGCGGAGGTGCAGCATGGTGACAGATATGCCTGAGCGTGGGTTTGTCCTCATCATGAGCATTGGTCCCGTCCAGTCCTTCATTGCGGAAGCCCGCCGCGCGCAAGACTTGTGGGTCAGCAGTCAGATCCTTCAGTTCCTTTCAACCGAAGCGCTTCGGTCCGTCCAGAACTCATGTCCTGACTGCCAGGTCGTCTATCCTGCTTCTGGCGGCTCGATGCCGAACCGATTGGTCGCCATCCTACCACCGGATGTGCGCTGTGAGGACATTGCCATTGCGGCGCACCGGGCAGTGATCAATGCGTGGGTGCAGCTTGCCGAGTCGGCCAGTGCTGTTGTAGCGAAACTCCGAGGTGATGTCGCCTCTCGATGGTCGGAAATCTGGCGGGATCAATGCGGGGCATGGATCAACGATGAGGACGCGCCACGCAGCACGTGGGTGGAAGTTTTCTGGGCAGCAGCATCGTTTACGGAAGGAGGTTACACGGGAGCCTTTCGCAAGGCGTCCGATCTGCTTCGAGCGCGCAAGAATCTGAGAGAGTTCGATCTGGTTCCAGCACAGCCAGGCGAGAAGTGCACTCTCAACGGCGGTCTCTCCGCGCTGAG
>JADZBY010000652.1 GCA_020851855.1 Anaerolineae bacterium | reverse complement strand
GATGAGATTCTCTGGCCGGGAACAACGGACGAACCGAACACGTCGTAACGATTACCGAGTGTTGAAGGACGAGCAGCATGGCCGATAACGCGGCGCAACGTGATCTCGCAGAACAGGCCGACCAGCGTTTCATCACCACCTTCGAGGGCGACCTGATGATCGAGACGCGCGGGCTGGTCAAGCGTTATGGCGACCTGACGGCGGTCAACAACCTGTCGCTTCAGGTCCCACGCGGCGCGATCTACGGGTTCGCCGGGCCAAACGGCGCGGGCAAAACGAGCACCATGCGCATCCTGACCACATTGCTGCTGCCGACGTCCGGTCAGGCGTTCGTGGCCGGGCACGAGGTCACCAAAGACCCACGCGCCGTGCGGCGGCTGATCGGCTACATGCCCGACTATTTCGGCGTGTACGACGACATGAAGGTCTGGGAATATCTCGACTTTTTCGCCGCCTGCTACGATATTCCAGAGAGCGACCGCCCGGCCATGATCAATGACCTGCTCGATCTGGTTGACCTCGGCCACCGCCGCGACGACATGGTCGACAAGCTCAGCCGGGGCATGAAGCAACGCCTGTGTCTGGCGCGCACGCTGGTCCACGATCCGCAGGTGCTCATCCTGGACGAGCCGGCGTCCGGGCTGGACCCGCGCGCCCGGATCGAGATTCGCGAGCTGCTGGTCGAATTGGCGCGCATGGGCAAGACCATCTTCTTTTCGACGCACATCCTGGCCGACGTGAGCGAGATTTGCACCCACATCGGCATCATCGAGGCTGGGCAGCTGGTCGTGCAGGGCCGCATGGACGACGTGCGCCGCCGCTGGATGGCTAGCCGGGAAGTGGTGATTACACTCGCCGGGCGCGCCGAGGACGCCAAACGCGAATTGCTCCAGATGCCCGCCGTGATCGAAGCCGCTGACATGCCCGACGATGCGGGCCGCCCGCGCCTGCGTATCGCCTTCAATGGCGCCGATCAGGTCCTCACCGACATGATCCAGACGTTGGCGGTGCAGAATATCCCGGTCCTCAATTTCAACGAAGAAGCGCATGACCTGGAAGCCGTGTTCATGCGTGTAACCAAAGGAATCGTGAGTTGACTGCGGTTGAACAGGGCGCACGGGCCGGGGCCGGTGTGCGGTCCGGGCGATTGGGGCGCTTCAACCCGCTGGCCATCCTGCACAACCCGGTCGCCGTCAAAGAGCTGCGGGGCCGGATGCGTGGGCCGCGCGCCTTCCTGGTGCTCACCGCCTATCTGGCGCTGATGAGCGGCTTCACGCTGCTGCTGTACATGCTGGCCGCCTCGGCGCGCGATATTTACGGCTTCACGTCGGGTGGGCAGATCGGGCGCACGCTGTTCACCGGCATCGTCGGCATCGAGTTGTTCCTGGTAACGTTCATCGTCCCGGCCTTCACGGCGGGCGCAATCAGCGGTGAGCGCGAACGGCAGACGTTCGATCTGTTACGTACCACGCTGCTGCCCGCGCAGGCGCTGGTGGTCGGCAAACTGGTGTCGGCGCTGGCCTATGTCGTGCTCTTGCTCATCGCCGCCATCCCATTGCAGAGCATCGCCTTCCTTTTCGGCGGCGTCACGGAGATGGAAGTCATCCTGGCCACGCTGATCCTGCTCGTCACGTCCGTGGCGCAGGGCGCGCTGGGTGTGTACCTCTCGGCGGCGCGCTCCCGGACCGTCGCGGCGAGCGTCGCCTCGTACGGCGTGACGATGGGCCTGACCATCGGGATGCCGCTGCTCGTGCTGGGCCTGGTGGCGCTCGTCGGGCCGCGCCTGAACACCCTGACGCCCGGCGCGCAGGCCGTTCTCACGTACGCGCTGCTCTTTCTGGCGGCGACCAATCCCCTGTCCACCGCGTTCACCACGCAGGCATGGCTCCTGGAGACGGGCAGCGCCGGGTTGATCGCCCACCAGCTTAGCAGCCCGGTCGGCAGCCCGGTGCAGAGCATCGTCCTGGTATCGCCCTGGATCATTTTCACAGTTCTGTACCTTGTTGCGACGATCTACCTGGTGCGACGCGCCGTGCGCCGTGTGCGCCGCCTGGACGTTGCGTAGGACGTGTGAGAGAAAGCGACGACACGGCTATGAAATCCAAGAACGCCCGTTTATCGTCCCCATCCGGCCCGGAAGGCGCGCCCGATCCGGCGGAAGTCCGGCGGCAAGTGCTGGCTTACCTTGCGCGCTGGGACCTGCGCTGGCGGCTGACGCGGCTCACGGTCTGGATTCCGCGCGGCCTGGCCGTCGGGCTGGTGGTTGGGCTGGCGGCGTCGCTCTATTCGCGGGCGCGTCC
Source organism: Anaerolineae bacterium (assembly GCA_020851855.1). GTDB lineage: Bacteria > Chloroflexota > Anaerolineae > Aggregatilineales > UBA2796 > JADZBY01. Next base: position 6,140 of record JADZBY010000652.1, on the reverse strand, counting down.
CTGGCTGATGCCGGAGCAGGTGCTCGCCTTCTCCATTCTGGCGGCGATCCTGGGCGCGTTGGTGGCCGTGTTGGGCGTCTGGCTCTGGCCGCGCCCGGTGATGCGCGCCGCGCGGTATTTTGACCAGGTATTCGACCTTCAGGAGCGCAGCAGCACCGCCCTGGAGATCGCCGAGGGCAGCCTGGACGCGCCGCCCAGCCTTGCCGCGCAACAGGCCCAGGATGCGCTGGACCAGGCCGCCCGCGTCGTGCCGCGCCGACACCTGCACTTTGGCTGGCGGCGCGGCGAGTTGGCGCTGGTGGCCGTCCTGATCGCCGCGCTGGTCTTCGGGCTGCTGCTGGCCAATCCGCAGGTCGAGGCGCTCGCCCAGCAGGCCGCGCTTGAAGAGGCGATGGTGGCGCAGGCCGAGGCGCTTGAGGAAATCTTGCGCCAGATCGAGGCCGAAAGCGACCTGACGCCGGACCAGAAGGCGCAGCTTTCGCAGATCGTGGAAGGCGCATTGCAGCGCTTGCAGCAGGAAGACGTATCGCCGCCGGAAGCCGTGGCCGAATTGACGCAGGCTACGCAAGAACTGGGCGCGTTGGGCCAGCAGATGTCCGAAGAGCAGCGCCGCGCGCTCTCCGGTGCGGGCGACGCGCTGAACGAGAGCGCCATGACCCAGGGCGCGGCCCAGGCATTGCGCGAGGGCAATCTGGCCGAGGCGGCGGGCGAGCTTCAGCAGCTTGCCCGGCAGGCGGGCGGCGGGCAGATGACCACCCAGCAAGCCGCCGAGACGGCCAGCGCCCTTGAGGCGGCGGCGGACGCGCTCGAACAGACCAACCCCGAAGCGGCAGAAGCGCTGCGCCGGGCCGCACAGGCGTTGCGCAACGGCGACAACGAGGAAGCCCAGCGTGCGCTCCAGGAAGCCGCCGAGAAGCTGCAAGACCAGCAGCAGGCCATGCAGAACTCCGCTTTTGCCCAGATGAGCCGCGACATGGCGATGGACATGAGCCAGGCCAGCCGCCAGCTTGCCCAGGCCGGGCAGCCCAGCCAGCAGCAGCGCGACGACGCCCCGCCCGGCGAGTTTCCGCCGAACGCGCCCCAGGATTACCAGCTTGAGCAGTCTGAAAACGCCGCGCCGCGCGATCCAAGCCAGGCTTCCAGCGGCGAGGGCCAGCCCAGCGGCCAGGAGTCCGACCAACTCGGCGGCCAGGGCAGCGCGCCCGGCGACGGGCGACAACTGAACGCGCCCAGCGAAGGCGATAGCCTTGCAGTGGGCGGCCAGGGCGAGGACCAGGGTGGGATGCCGCTGCCCGGTCGCGCGAGTAGCAGTTCAGGCGGCTCCGATGAGGGCGATTCGCAAGGTCAGGCGTCGGCCAGCCAGGGCATCGGCTCCGGCGAATCGGGGCGCGACGTGCTCGGCGGCGATCCGACCGAGCAGGAAGGCGACATCCGTTACAACAACCAGCGCGGCGAGGGGGGACTGGCCAGCAACCAGTTCATCTATGCGCCGTCTTTCGTCGGCGGCGATGGCGGCGCGATGGTGCATCTGAACAGCGACGCGGAGCCAAATTCAACGGACACGGTGGAGCAGGTCGAATCGATCAGCCCGGAAGGCGTGTCGGATTTGTCTTTCAGCGAGCTGATGGGCATGGCCGCCAGTCAGGCCGGTGAGGCGATGGACATGAGCCGCGTGCCGGGCGCGTTGCGGGGAGTGATCCGTGAGTATTTCACGGGCCTTCAGAAGTAGCGCATTGCTCGTCGCCCTGCTGATCGCCTCGGCGTGCGGCGGACAGGCTGCCGACGCCCCCGGCGTAACGGTCACGGCGACAGCCACGCCGCCTTCGCCAGAGCCGAGCGCCACGCCGGAGTCGCTGGACGCCGGTCCGGCTGCCAGCGACGACATCTGGCTGGAGCAGCCGTTTGGCCCGGATGGGCAGCTCGCTGTGCTGTTCTATGACGACGGCGGTCAGTCCTGTGTGCGCTTCCTGGTCGATGTGCCCGGCGCTACGCCGGTGAGCGCGTGCGGCGACCCGGCCCGCGACGCCCTGACCGCCGTCCAGGCCCCACAGGCGGACAGCGCCGGGACGTTGTACACGATCATCGTCGGGCGCGTCTTCAAGCCGGCCACGCGCGTGGTGGCGGTGGAAGTGGACGGCGGAGCCACCTTTTCCGTCAACGTGGACGGCGATGGCGTCATCCTGATCCTTGAGGGCGAGCGGCGCGCGGTGCAGGCCGTGCCCATCGATGCCTTTGGCAACCTGACCGGCGGAATTTTCCGGTTTTAGACGAGATTAACCCGACACAGCGGAACGGAGCGGCGAATGGCAGAACAGGCAGAACAAATCGTCAATGCGGAGCTGAGCGTCGAGGACTTCCAGGCCACGGCGTCGGCCATCTTGCGTGAGGTGGGCAAAGTCATCGTCGGACAGGACGACGTGATCCGCTACGTCCTGATCTGCGTCATCTCCGGCAACCACGCCCTCTTGGAAGGCGTGCCCGGCCTGGGCAAGACCACGCTCATCCGCGTGCTGGCCGCTGCGTTGAACCTGCGCTTCATGCGTATCCAGTTCACGCCGGACCTGATGCCCGCCGACGTGACCGGCACGAACATCATGGAAGAGACGGAAGAGGGGCGGCGCATCTTCCGCTTCCAGCAAGGGCCGCTCTTCGCCAACCTCGTTTTGGCCGACGAGATCAACCGCGCCACGCCCAAGACGCAATCGGCGCTGCTCGAAGCCATGCAGGAAAAGACGGTCACCATCTCCAATACGACGTACACGCTGGAGCCGCCCTTTTTTGTGCTGGCCACGCAGAATCCGCTTGAGATGGAAGGCACGTACCCGCTGCCCGAAGCCCAGTTGGACCGCTTTATGTTCCGCATCGACGTGCATTCGCCCACCACGGAGCAACTGGTCGCCATCCTGGGCCGCACCACCGGCTCGGACAGCGCCACGCCGCAGGTGGTGGCCGACGGCAAGCGCATTTTGGAGATGGGCAATCTGGCGCGCAAAGTGCCGGTTGCGTCGCACGTCACCGAGTACGTGGCCCGGCTAATCGTCGCCACGCACCCCGATCAGCCCACCGCGCCGGAACTGGTGCGCAGGTACGTGCGCTACGGCTCCAGCCCACGCGGCGGACAGGCGCTCATCCTGGGCGGCAAGATCAACGCGCTGCTGTCTGGCCGGTACAACGTCGCCTTTGACGACGTGAAGGCCATCGCGCTCTCGGCGCTGCGCCACCGGCTCTTGCTCAACTTCGAAGGGTTGGCCGAGGGCGTCACCACAGACCGCGTGATCAGCGAATTGATCGAAAAAGTGCCGGAGCAGGCCCGGTAGGCGCGACCATGCCCGAACGCCTCTTTGACGAGAGTGTGCTGCGCAAGCTCAACCGCCTGATGCTGGTCGCCAACAAAGTGCGCGCCGGCGTGATGAAGGGCGAGCGGCGCTCGGCGCGGCGCGGCACGAGCCTCGAATTTGCGGACTACCGCAACTATACGCGCGGCGACGACCTGCGCCGGGTGGATTGGAACGTGTTCGCCCGGCTGGACCGCCCGTTCATCAAGCTTTTCGAAGAAGAAGAGGACCTGTCGGTTTATCTGCTGCTCGACGGCTCGGCCAGCATGGATTGGCCGCGCGAGGGCGCGGAGCCGGCGCAGCACAAGTTCCGTTTTGCGCAGCGCGTCATGGCCGGATTGGGCTACATCGCGCTCGGCACGGGCGACGCGCTCACGCTAACGGCGCTCGTGGGCGACTCGACGGGCGCGGCGAACCCGGTCTGGGGGCCGCATCGTGGGCGCGGGCGGTCCATGGAACTGCTCGACTTCGTGGCTGCCTTGCAGCCGACCGGCCCGCTGGACTTGAACGCTGCATTGCGCGACTTTGCCCTGCGCACCACGCGGCCCGGCCTGTGCATCCTGATCTCGGACCTGCTCGCGCCGGGCGGCTTTCACGATGGGCTGGCGGCGTTGCAGTCCGTCGGGCACGAGGTGGCGGCTATTCACGTGCTCTCGCCGGACGAGGTCGATCCGCCGCTGGCCGGGGACCTGCAATTGATCGACGTGGAAACCGGCATGGCGCAGGATGTGACCGTCGATCTGGCCATGCGCGACCTGTACGTGAACCGGCTGCTGGCGTGGCGCGATTCGATTGCGCGGCAATGCCTGAAGCGCGGCATTCACTACGTCACGGTGGAGACGAGCACGGCGTGGGAGACGCTCATCCTGTTCGAATTGCGGCGCATGGGCCTGATCCATTGACGGCGCAGGCGGCTTTTCCGGTCCGGCGTGCGCGCTACGGCGCATGGCTGGCGGCGGCGTGCGCGCTCGTCTTTGCCGCCTTTGCCGTGCGCGTCTGGAATCTGGATGCGCAAAGCCTGTGGCACGACGAGGGCTGGTCGGTCTTCGCCGCCTACACGCCCTTCGGCCCGATGGGTATTCGCGGGGCAGACGTAAACGCGCCGTTCGCCTATTACGCCAGCGTCGGCCTCGGTCTGCGCCTGATGGGCGATAGCGTGTGGGCCATGCGCTTCTGCTCGGTGCTGTACGGCGTGGTCACGGTGGCGCTGGCCGGGCGCATCGCCGGGCGCTGGTACGGCCCTTCCGCCGGGGGGCTGGCCATGCTGCTCACAGCCTTTTCGCCTATCCTGTGGGTCTTTTCACAGGAAATCCGCGCCTACGTGGCCATGCCGCTGGCGGCGCTGGCCCTCTTGGGGCTGGCGGACGGGCTGTTGGCGCGGCGTGGGATGCCGGGCCGGCGCGAACTGGGCCAAATCTGGCTGCCCTTGTTCGCCGTCGAGATGTTCGCGCTGTATGCTCACAACTTGAGTGTACCGCTCGTGGCCTGGCTCAACATCGCCGTGGCCGCAGCGCTGCTCGTGGCCCGGGAATGGCGGCGGCTGGCCGTCTGGCTCGTGACACAGGCGGCGGCGCTGGTCCTGTACCTGCCCTGGTTACTCACCCAGCGCCAGACCGGCGGCGCACTGAACACGCCGCCCGCGCTCGACCTGGGCCTGCTGTGGAGCATCTGGGCCTCGTACTTTACCGGCGTCAAGGCGCTGCTCACGGCGGACGCGGCGTTCCTGGCGCTAGTCGCGATCTTCGGGGCGCTGGCGCTCGTGGCGGGCATTTTGGCCGTGTGGCGCTTCCCGAACCGGCGCACCTGGCTCGTCCTGTCCCAGGTGGTGCTGCTGCCCGCCTTCGAGCTGGCCATCATCCTGGCCGCGCGCATCGACTTCCACCCGCGTTATTTCATCGTGGGCGTCCCGGCGACGATGATCCTGGTCGCGGCGGGCGTTCTTGGGCGAAAGTGGCCGCTAGTTCCGATAATGGTGGTTATCGTCAGGTTACGTGCGCTGGCAGCGGCGGGCGTGGCAGTCCTGGGAATCGCGCTGTTCGTGAGCATGGCAAGCTTGCTGGTCGGCAGCCCGGTGTATCAGCACGACGACTTCCGCGCCATCGCGGAACGCTATGCGGCGCTCGGCCCAAACGACGCCATCGTGATCCCGTATGGCTGGGAGCCGTCGCTCGACTATTACCAGGAAAAGCTGAATATCCGCGCCCGCTTCATCGAGGTCCCGGTGCACAGCAGCCCGCCAGTCATTGCCACGTGGCTGGCCGAGGGCTTACAGGGCGTGCAGCGCGCCGAAGTGCTGACCTGGTATCAGCTCCCGGCGGACGTGCGCGGCGCGTTCCCGTGCTTGATGGGCGCGGTGGGACGCCTGGACGACTCGCTGACGGTGAGCGGCCTGCGCACGGACCGCTACACGCTGCAACCGGGCGCGCTGGCGGCGTTGATCGTGCCCGGCGCGCTGCGCGAGGCGAGCATACTGCCACAGACGCCCATCGCTGTTGGCGACTTGCGCCTGGCCAACCGCGCGCTGATCGGGGACGGCGCGTCTGGCACGACGCCGTGTCTGGTCGGTCAGTGGCGCGTGGACGAGCAGACGCCGCACGACTGGAAGGCGTCGGTGGAAGTCCTGCGCCACGGCGGATGGGCGCTCCCGCAGGATAGCAACGTGCTGGATGACCGCCAGTTGCCCACATCGCTCTGGCCCGCCGGGCACGCGGGCGCATCTTTCACGCCGCTGGCCGATCCGCCGCGCCCGCTGGACCCGTCCACGGCCTATCTGGTGCTGCTCAAGGCCTACCATCCGGCCAACGG
>JADZBY010000651.1 GCA_020851855.1 Anaerolineae bacterium | reverse complement strand
GGCTCAAGGTGACGGCCTCGTCGCACCAGCGCGCATTTCTGGTCGAGGTCATGGGCCGGGACTGCGGTTATCTGGCGCTGATGGCCGGCATTGCAGGCGGCGCGGAAGCCGTGATCATCCCGGAGTTCGAGACGACGCCCGAAGACATCGCGGAAGTCATCGACGCCGCATACCGGCGCGGCAAGGCGCACGCCATCGTCGTGGTGGCCGAGGGCGCAAAGTGGACGGCGGAAAAGCTGGTCCAGCACTTCGCTACGGAAGAAAAGCTGCTCGGCTTCGAACTGCGGGCCACAACGCTCGGCCACGTGCAGCGCGGCGGCGCACCGTTGGCCTTCGACCGTACGCTGGCCACGCGCCTGGGCGAGCACGCCGTGCAGGTCGCGCTCAAGGGCGAGTTCGGCGTGCTGGCCGGGCAGAGGCGGGGCGAAATCACCACCACGCCGCTGGCCGAAATCGTGGGCAAGACGAAAACCGTCGATCCGCACCTGGTGGAGCTGGCGGCGCGGCTGGGGCGGTGAGCGGACCGGCCTCTTCGGATCGCTGTGGAGAGGGAGAGATACGCCGCGCTGCACGATGACGGACGAGGCAGGCCGGTCCCTACAGCGACCGCCGTAGGGACAGCGCCTGCGTTGTCCGTGGCGCGGCGATGATGAACGGCGAACGAGGTCCAAACGGCGGACGAGGCAGGCCTCGTCCCTACAGCGACCTCGTAGGGACAACGCCTGCGTTGTCCGTGGCACGGCGATGATGAACGGCGGACGAGGTCCAAACGGCGGACGAGGCAGGCCGGTCCCTACACGACCGCCGTAGGGACAACGCCTGCGTTGTCCGCGTGGTCGTCCGCCCTCGTCTGCGCCGGCCTCTGAAGGCGACGGGAGCCGAGCGAGCTACCTCAAATCGGCCAGCGGCAGCACAAAGCTGAAGATGCTGCCTTTGTCCCGCTCGCTCTGGACGCTGATCGGCACGCCCATGCCATCCAGGATCAGCTTGACGATGGCCAGCCCGGTCCCTGTGCCCGGAAAGCGCCGCGTCGACTCGTGTTCGACCTGGTAAAACGGCTGGAAGATGGCTTCCATGTGGTCGCGGTCCACGCCGATGCCATAGTCCTGCACGGACACCTCGATGCCGTCCCGGACACGGCGCGCCCGCACATCCACCGGCGTGCCGTCCGGGCTGAATTTCAGGCCGTTGGCGATCAGCTCGCTCAACACCTGCGCCACGGCGTTCTTGTCCCCGGTGACGATGGCCACTTTGCCCAGGTCCACGCGGACGCGCGGCACTTCGGGCGACGACGACCACGAGCGGCCCAGTTGCCGGAGCGCGAGATTGGCGGCGTCGATCAGGCGAAACGGCTCGTTCTTCAGCGAGAACGACGAGGCAAGCTGCGAGATGTTCTGGATAACGCTCTCCAGGCGCGTGGTGGCCTGCGCGGCGTATTCCAGCATCCGCTCCATGCTCTGCAGGGCGGGGTTGGCGCGGATCTCCGAGTCGAGCATGTGCACGGCGCTCTTCACCTGGAGCATCGGCGTGCGCAACTCGTGGGATACGTTGTTGATGATGCTGTCGCGCAGGATGGACACCTGCCGCGACTCCAGCATAAGCTGGTTGTACGCCTGCTCGCGGCTTTCCAGCGTATCGCGCAGTTGCCGGTTTTCGCTCTCCAACTCAATCAGCCGCCGCCGCACGCCGACGAATGAGGCGATACGCCGCGCCAAAATCGCCGCGCTGGTAGATCGTGGCAGCACCGCATCCGCCTCGGACGCGGCGGCGACTTTGTCGACAAGGGATTCCACCCTGCTGCGCACGCCGGTCGTATCCACGAGCACGACGACGGGCAGGAAGTCGTCGGGGCGCACGTGCTTCACTTTGCGGCAAAGCGGAACGCCGGGACTATCGGGCGTAGCCACCGAGATGAGCAGCAGGTCGATGTCGTCCAGCAGGGCGAGATCGAAGCGCTCCGGGCTGGCGAAGCGCACGGCGTATTTGCGGCGCTGAAGCATCTCGCCCAGGGCGTTATCTTCGGCGCGCTCGCTGACCACGAGCAATTCGCCTCGACTCTGGCTGTCCGATCCCGGCATGGAGCAACCCGACTTCACAGACAACCTCATACGCACGTGCAACCGCCCATTGTAACCCGTCTTTTGGCGGCGTGCCGGTGAATCCCCTCGCCAGCCGTTTCACTCCGCCGGGCGGCAGCCGGTCGCTTCACGCAGACGCGCCTTGTTCACCGAAAGGACGGTGTAGGCCTGATCCCCGCCGCCGCTCGTGTAGACGGGCGTGGACCAGCCGTCGGGCACGCCGCCGCCCGCCAGAATGTGCCCCCAACTGGTGAACGACCATTCGTAATCGGCCACGTAATCGAGATCGGCCTGGGCGACGAAACACAGCAGGTTGCGCTCCGCGATGAAGGGATGGACCGCCGTATTGACCACGCCGTCCAGATTGACGATCTGCTGCGGCGCGCTGTAGCTGAGGATGCCCGCGTTGAAGCTGCCTACGCGCGCTGTGACGGGCAATTCCCCCCGTATCCAGCGTGCGGCCCCCTCAAGCTGGCGTTGCGCCGGGTATTTGGGCGGCGCATCCCAGAAGCCGAACGTCGAATCGGACCACACGAACAGCCAGCCGTTGAGGAACACCGCGCCGAGCACGACGAGGCGTGCAGCGGCGCGCCCGGACCGGCTCAGCCGGGCGAGCAGCGGGCGGATCGCGCGCAGGAGCAGCGCCGCCAGCACGCCCAGGCCCACGTACAGCACGGTTAGCACGCTGGCGGCGTACCAGTCGCGCATGAACCAGCGGATGAAGACGTGGAAGCCGATGTAAGCGAACGCATACGCCGCCGCGAGGGCGAGCCACGTCTCTTCGCGCCCGGACAGGCGGCGGCGCGCCGCCGTCCGGCGCGCCAGAATGGCCGGGATCAGCAGTGCGCCGCTGATGAGCAGCGTGATCAGCGAGAATCCGGCATACAGCAGTGTGGTGTTCAGATTCAGCGCGGCATACGCGGCCAGCGCGGGCAGTGGGCTTTCGCCGGGACTGCTCGCGGCCCACGTCAGGCGGGCAAAGGTGGTCAGCGCGGAACCGCTGCTCTGCACCGGCGAGCCGAACGTGACCAGATTCCAGATCAGCCACGGCGACGCCAGCGCGGCGGCCAGTGCGCCCGCTCCGGCCAGTCCGATCAGCCGCCGGGCTGTCATTCGCCGCAATAACAGCGCCGCGACGAGCAGGCCGATCAGGATCACCGTATCGGTGCGCGCCAGAAAGCCGAGCGCAACGAGCACGCCGAACGTGACCGTCTGCCGGGGCGTGAGTCTTTCCTGCGCCAGAAGCAGCGCCGTGTAATAGACCAGCGCGGCGACGCACAGGTCGTGCAGGCCCGTTTCCAGGCCGTTGAGCGACGTAGAGACGAGGTACGGGTTGAACAGGTACGCGGCGAGGATGAACAGCGCCACGAGCGGCTCGCCGGTGATGAGCCGGACGGCGCGCCACAGCACATAACCCGCTGCCACGGACAGCAGCCCGCCCACGAGCATCGCCGCGAGGATGGGCGCATCCGGCCCGGCGGGCGCGAAAACGGCGAAGAGCGGGACCAGGACAAAGAACCAGAGCGGGTGAAAGCCGTTGGTGGGCGTCAGGCCGTCAAACGAGATGCCGCGCCCGGCCAGGGCATTTTGCACCGGCACAAAGTAGTAGTAGCTGTCGTCCGGCACGAAGCTGGCCAGGTCCCCGGCGTGCGCCGCGAGCACGACGATACGCAACGCCGCCGCGAGGACGAGCAGCGCCGCGACGATGGACGGCAGGGCGAAAGGTGAAGGTACAGGGCGGTGTGAGTCGTCCGTGGGCATGCGCGAGCGGCCTTTGTTATGAACGATTTCGCCGCCAGTTTAGCACAGGTCGCGCGAATTGGCGTTCGGCGCAGAAGAGGCAAAAGCTCTCTGCACCGAACGCGCCCATCCCTATCAAGCCGCAGGTATCTCGAAGCCGAACACCTCGGCGTGCTGGCGCAGCGCCGCCTGGACGTGCCGATCCCAGTACGCCCAGGTGTGCGCGCCGGGATGCTCCGCGTAGCTGTGCGGCAAGCCAAGCTCGTCCAGCAGGCGGTGGAAGCGGCGGTTGTGCTCGATCAGGCCGTCGTCCACGCCACAATCAAAGCTGATGCGCGGCATGGTCGCTTTGTCCAGCCGCCGCGCCCAGGCCGCACAGTCCATGTCCTGCGCGATGCGGGCGTTGATCCAGGGCATCTGCTCACGCAGCTCTTCCTGGTCGGGGATCACGCTCGAATGGGCGAAAATAGAGCTGAACTTATCGGCGTGCTTCATGCCCAGCCGCAGCGCGCCGTAGCCGCCCATCGACAACCCGCCAATCGCCCAGGGGCCGGGCCGGACGGGGAACATGCGGTTCACGAAAGGCATGATGTCCTCGATGATCATGGACTCATAGCGCAACAAGGTGGTGGTGTCGGCCCACCAGTAACTACCGCCGTCGGGCATGACGACGATGAGGGGCAGTTTTTCGGTGTGCGCCCGGAGATTCGACTTGTGCAGCCACGAGTAGTGATCGTCCCAGCGGCCATGAAGCTGCAGGAGCGCCGGGTAGGGGCCAGGGCCGACGTCGTGCGTCATCGGCTCGGCGTCGCGCGTTTCGGGCAGGAACATGGTCAGCGGGATCGGCCTTTCCAGCGCCGGGCTGAACATCTGAATGGTAGCGATGGGCATGGTGAAACTCCTGAAGATCGAGAGAGAAAAAGGCCCTCACCCCCTGACCCCTCTCCACGCGGCGTACCGCGTAGAGAGGGGGGACGGCGCAGCGCTGGGGCCGGCGATCACCTCTTCTCTACGCCGCCGGGGTCGCTGACCGGGTCCCCATTGAACGCGCAGCGTTCAGTGGGTGGTCGGGGGCGGCGTGCATGGAGAGGGTCAGGGGTGAGGATGGCATTCACTCCGGGTCGCCGGTGATCAGGTCGTAAAACATGGGCAACGGCTTGACCGGCTCCGGCGAGAGCAGCACCGCGCTTTCGAGACGCTGTCTGACCTGTGCCAGATGCGTCTCGTCGTTGGCGTACAGCGTGAAGACCGGCTCGCCTTCTGGCAGGTAATCGCCCACTTTGTAATGAACCATCAAGCCGACGGCGTGATCAATGGCGTCGCCCTTGCGCTCGCGGCCCGCGCCCAGTTCCACCGCCGCCAGCCCGACGCTGAGCGCGTCCAGGCTTTCCACGAAGCCCGACTCGGGCACGATCACGTCATCCACATACTGCGCCTTTGGCAGCAGCGCCGGATCGTCGATCTGCCGCACGTCGCCGCCTTGCGCCCCGACCAACTCGCGCAATTTGGCGAAGGCCGCGCCGTTATCCAGCGTCCGGGCGGCTTCGGCGGCGCACTCGTCCTGCGCCTCAAGGCCCAGCCGCCGCCCCAGGCGCAGCATGTGCCCGGCGACCGTGACGCAGTGCTCCCGCAAATCGCGCGGACCGCCGCCGCGCAGGCAGGCAATCGCCTCTTCGACTTCTAGCGCGTTGCCCACCGCCGCGCCGAGCGGCTGATTCATGTCCGAGATGAGCGCCGCCATGCGCCGCCCGACGCTCACGCCGATGTCGACCATCAGCCGGGCGAGTTCCTGCGCGCCGCTCAGCTCTGGCATGAACGAGCCGCGCCCGGTCTTCACGTCGAGCACGATGCCATCCGCGCCCGCCGCGATTTTCTTGCTCATGATGCTGCTGGCGATGAGCGGCATACTCGGCACGGTGGCGGTCACGTCGCGCAGGGCGTACAGCTTGCCGTCCGCCGGGGCGAGGTTGGCGCTCTGGCCGGAGAGCACGATGCCGTGCGCCTTCGCCTGGGCGCGGAACTCGGCCATGCTCAGCCCGGTGCGAAAGCCGCGGATCGATTCGAGCTTGTCAATCGTGCCGCCTGAAAAGCCCAGGCCGCGCCCGCTCATCTTGGCCGCCGGCACGCCGCACGCCGCCACGACGGGCAGCGCCACGAGCGTCACCTTGTCGCCCACGCCGCCCGACGAGTGTTTGTCTATCGACACGGGCAGGATGTCTGACAGGTCGAGCACGTCGCCGCTGCGGGCCATGCTCATGGTCAGATCGACCGTTTCGCGGCGGCTCATGCCCCGGATAAAGACGGCCATCAGCCACGCCGCCGCCTGGTAATCGGGGATGTCGCCGCGCGTGAAGCCGTCGATGAAAAAGGCGATCTCATCGGCGCTCAGCTCGTGCCCGTCGCGCTTGCGGGCGATGATTTGCGAAGCGTGCATACGTTACAGCCCTTCGATCATGCCAGATTGACCCTCAGCATGGGAGTATACCGCCTCTCCAGCCATCCGATACACTTGACGCCGACCGTGCGCACGCTAAAGTAATCGCGCACAGCGGAGTGTCACGAGGAGCGGCGCGAGGATGGGGAATACGAAACCGATGAAGGCTGCGGGGCGGCGTAAGCAGGCGGACCAGCGGCGACTGATGCTCATGATCCTGATCGGCGCGCCGGTCGTCTTTGTGCTGGCGCTCGTCGTCATCCTGAGCCAGTCCAGCCAGCCCACGCCGAGCGCCGAGGTGGACTACGCCGACCTGCCGCAACGCACGTTGGACACCGGCCAGCCGGTGCTGGGCAGGCCCGACGCGCCGGTGATGCTCTTCGAGTACTCGAACTTTTCGTGCCCCGGCTGTATGCAGTATGCCATCACGGCAAAGGAGATCATCCGGCGGCGCGTGACAAACGGCCAGGCGCAGATCGCCTTCATGCCGCTCGTTTTCGGGTACGGCGATGATCCCTCGTTTATTGCCGCGCAAGCCGCCCTGTGCGCCATCCCACAAAATGGCTTCTGGCAGATGCACGACGCGCTCTTTGACCTGCACCGCACGCGCGGGCGCTCGGCCTTCACGCCGGATACCGTGCGCGAGACGGCGGCGGCGCTCGGATTGGATGCGGACAAGATCGCGCAGTGTGTGGCGTCCGGCGACACGGCGGGCATTGTCGAGAGCGCGATTCAATCCGCCAGGGATCGGGGCGTCCAGGTAACCCCCACGCTGCTCTATTCCCTGGACGGCGGCCAGACCATTCAGCCATTCACGCAACCGGACGGCGCGCCCTATGTCGGCGGACCGCCGCTGGAAATGGTCGAGCAGGTCATCAACCGGACTGCGCAGGGCGGCTGAGAGCCGGGCGGTCGCTTCGAACGTCTGGGCTGAGGCAGGCAGCAGAAAGCGCCTCACCCCCTGCCCCCTCTC
>JADZBY010000650.1 GCA_020851855.1 Anaerolineae bacterium | reverse complement strand
GTCACGTTGGCGTCGAGCGTCTGCGCGTGGCTGCGGATGGAGACGCTCGCCGCCTCGACTTCGATCAGGCTGGCCGTGTCCATCGCCCGCTTCTCGGCGTCCTGCTTGAGGATGGACAGCACTTTTTCCGCGAAGCGCTCCACCAGGTACACCGACGATTTGAGCACGGTGATCGGCGTCTTCAAGTCGTGCGATACATCGGCGATGAAGCTCTCCAGGATGTGCACCTTCTCCCGCTCCAGGGCGAGATCGAGCGCCTGCCGTTCCGCCTCTTTGCGGGCGGTCACGTCTTCCGCGATGCCCGCGATGAGCGAAACGTGGCCCTGTTCGTCGCGCACCGGGAAAGACCGGCTGCGCATCCAGCGCACGTTGCCATCGGGCGTGAGCAGCCGGTATTCGCCTTCCTGGTATTCGCCCGCTTCGGCGCGCACCACAACTTCCATCACCCGTTCCCGGTCCTCGGGATGCACGCTTTGCAGCCACAGGTACGCATCGCCGCGCAGCGCCGTGACCGACTGGTGCATCAGCTTCTCATAGGTCGGGCTGACGTATACGAGCTGCCCGATTCGCAAGTCGAAGACCCAGAACGCCACCTGGATGTTCTCGGCCAGTTGCCGGAAGCGCCACTCGCTCTCGCGCAGCTCGTGCTCGGCTCGGACCCGGTCGCTCAGGTCGTGGAAGCTCCATACACGCCCGGCGATCTGCCCGCCGATGCGGTACGGCATGTGGAAGACCTCGAAATAGCGGTCATCGACGGTTTCGATCACGTCGTAGCCTTCCGACTCCGGGTGAAAGAGGACCGCCTCGGCCCGCCGCACGAAACTCTCTTTGTCGCGCACCCACTTGCCGAGCAGGATGATCTGCTCTGCGCCGCTGTTTTGAGCGCTCCAATCGTCGGGCAGACGCCACATGCGCTTGAAGCGATCATTGGCAGCCAGCACCGCGCCCTCGTTATCGAGGATGATCACGCCGTCCACGGTGGAATCAAGCGCCGCCTGGAGCAAAGATCGCGAATCGTCCTGCATGGGCAGCGAATCGGGCATGAACTGCGCCACGACGATGTACCCGTCGCCCAGCGGCTGCACGTTGAAGGCCGCCGCGTGCGTTTCCCCACCCGGCGGCTGGATGTTGAGCCGGAGTCCACTGTGCGGCGCGCCGGGCGCAGAGGCGAGCACGTCATCCAGGACGTGCAATTGCCCACCGAGCAAGGTGCGAAGCTGCACACCCGCCGGGCCAAACGTGTTTCGCCATACCTCGTTTGCGCGCAGCACGAAGCGAGCGCTGTCGAGCAGCGCTGTGGGCAGGGGCACAGCCTGGAAGAGCGAATCGACGATCTGAACTTGGGCGGCCATCGGTGACCGTTCGCATGTTCGCGCCAGTACCACCGTCGCCGCTCAGGCTATGCGCTGCGCCCGCATCCGACCTGAACGTTACGACGTTATGCTAATTGTACTGGACCCTGTGCCCGTAGAATACTCCACGCGCGTCAAAAACGTGTGAATTCTTAGTCACGGTTGAGTGCGATGTTCAGCGTAATCGGGTCGATGCGCCCGTCGGCCACTTCCAGGCTGTCTGTGGATGTGGGCAGATAGCCGTTGGCGATGACGATCACGCTGTAGAACTCGTCATCCGGCAGCGGGCGCGCCATCGCGAAACGCCCGCTCAGGTCGGTGGCGGCCATGGCGAACACCTCGCTCATCTGCCAGGTGAAGTCGGCCACGTCGAAGGTAGGCCGCAGCACGATGATCGTCGCGCCCAGGATGCCCTCGCCCGTCTCCGCGTCGCTAATCTGCCCTTCGAGCCGCACACCCTGCTCCACGGCGAACACGGCGACGGGCAGCGCGCCCAGGCCAACGCGCGCTGTGGCGCTCGCCTCGACGATGCCCGCCACGAGCAGATCGAGCCGGTACGATCCGTCGGCCAGCCCGCTCTGGGTCTGGAGCGCCAGCCAGGCGCGCGAGCCGGTCGACGCGCCCTGCCAATCTTGCGTCGTCTCAAAGAGCAGATTGTCGTCCACGGACCAGCGCCACGTGATCGGCGTGCCCGGCGCAACATCGCGCCAGTCGAAGAGCGCGTACAGGCTCGGAACGCCGCTGGCCTGCGTCGCGCCGACCGTGCCCGCCGGAGCGCCGTCTGCGCCGCGCTCCGTGGCGAAGACCACGTTGCTGAAAATCTCGGTGCTGATGCCGACCTGCCCGCCGGCCATGATGAAATCTGAGGTGGCCGCCAGCCGGTCCGCGATGTACAACTCCAGGCGATAGCGGCCCGGCTGCAAGGGCTGGTCGGGCGGACTGCTGGCGTTGATGGCCAGCGCGCCGTTCACGCCGCCGGTCCATTCCCCCGCGCCTTCGGAGATGGGCACGCTATCGTAGTACCAGACCTGCCGCCAGATCAGGCCCGGCGTCATGTTGTTGTACACAAACTGGGCATTGATCGTATTGCTGACGGGCAAGACGTTGCCGGTGCTCACCAGCTCGTTTTCCGGGCTGAGCACGCCGAAGAGTATGGTGGACATCTCCGGCTGGGGCTGGGCCGCGCCGCCGATGGTGATCGTGGCGCTGGCGGCGCGCTTGCCCTCGACAAAGATGATGAACTCGTAGTTCCCGTTCGGCCAGACCTGCGCCGTGCTGCCGATGTACCACAGGCCGCGCTCGCCGCCGCTCCAGGTGGCCGGGGCAAGGCTGAACGTCGGATCGCTCAGGCCATCCCGCAGCACGCGCAGCTCGTAGATCATGCCGTCGGCCATGTTCTCGTAGTCGAAGAACAGGTACAACTGCGTGATGCCCGCCGGGACCGACGAGACAATCGTCGTCGGCATCCCGGCCAGATCGACGCCGGGCGCAAAACACAACCGGGAGATGACCGGCGGCGCGGCGGGCGGCTCGCCCAGGCCGGACTCTTGCGGCGACTGTTCCCGGACGCCGAGCCGTGCGGCCAGAATCAGGCTGCGCGCCAGCCTCGCCGGGCGCAG
>JADZBY010000649.1 GCA_020851855.1 Anaerolineae bacterium | reverse complement strand
CTGGCTGCCAGCTTGCGCGGAAAGTACGCGCGTCCCCGGCGCTGTCGACGAAGGACGTCAGGGCGCTGATCGGCGCGCTGGCGCGGTACAAAACCTGATCGGCGCCGCACGTCTTCACCTCAATCTGCGCGTTCTGCACCTGATCGCGGACTTCGGCGGCGCGCGCTGCGATCTTGCTCATCGCCTCATAGGCCTTTGCCTGCAAGTCCGGCCCTGGCAACGCGCAGAATTTCACCTGAAACACGCCGTTCTCGATCACGCTGCTCGGTTCCTGATACCCGGCGTCGCGCAAGTCGGCGGCCAGCGCATCGGCGGCAGCCGGGCCGGGCGCGGTGACGGGCTGGTTCTGCATCAGCAGCAGATAGGCCACGCCGACCACGATAGCCACCGCTGCGACGAGCAGGATCAGGCGCGGCAGCGGGTTGCGGCGGCGATTGACCGGGCGCTCCAGGTCTTCCGGGCCAAGCGGGCCGGTGACGACAACGGGCGCTGTCTCTGTGCGGGGGCGGCGCTCACGGCGCGGCTTCGGCTCGGCGGGCGCGGCCTCGCCGCCGGTCGCCTCTTCGACAAATCCCGGCTCGCGCTCGGCAAACGGGTCAAAGAGTGGCCGCGGGGCAGTCACCGCGGCGGTTTCGTCCATCGCCTCGACGCGCGCCGGTTCGGTAGAGGCGGTGGCGTCGTCTGCCGGGGCAAAGAACTTTTCGAGGTCTTCCTCGACTTCCGGCTCGGCCACAGTGGCGGGCGTCTCGACTTCAGCCGCGATTTCTTCTTCGTCGGGAATGTCCGGCTTGAAGAACTTCTCCAGGTCTTCTTCGGTCGTATCGAGGCCAAAATCCTCTTCGGTGAAGCCGCCGTCGGCATCCAGGTCTTCTTCGCGCAGCCCATCGTCTACCGAGGCGGGCGCACGACCACTGAACAGCGCGGTCAGGTCCTCTTCCTCGGTCGGCGTAGCGGGCACGTTGCGCATCTCGCCGCCGCCAAAGAGCGCATCCAGATCGGCGTTGCCGGTGGCCTCGGACGCGCCCGCCGTCTGCCGTTGCTCCCAGATTTCGTCAAGATAGGCGCTCGACACGTCGATGCCGTCCTGCGGGCGCGAGAGTGGATCATTCCGGCGCTGGTCAAGCGGGCCGGTGCGCCGCAGCAGGTCGTCGATATCGACGGGCACATCCGGAGAGAACTCATCGGGTGAGGTCGGGGCGACGAACTGCGGGTACTCCGCGACGAGCTGGTCGTACGCCTCGCGCGCTTCCTCGTGAAGCGGATTCAGGCGCAATACGTTGCTCAGGGCGTCAAACGCGGCTTCGGGTTCGGTGACGGCGTTGGCCATCAGCCACCAGGCATCGGCATTGTTGGGCTGCGCGGCGAGCACCTGCCGCAATAGCCCCACCGCTTCCGGGAGTTTTTCCTGCTGGATCAGGTTGAAGGCTCGGTCGAGTTGGTTCTGAATCGAATCTGCCATGCGGGTTTCCCCTCTCGCATCCTGAACGCGGGCCTGGTGCGCTGGCGTCCTGACCGGCTCAATGGTCATTATAACCTTGTGCCGCGCCACGCCGCCAATGCGGGATGGACGCGACGTTAATACAAGTGTGCGAGTGTATACCCGTTTTGTGCGGCGCGAAAGTGCCGCTGTGGGCAGGCCAGGGCCAGATTAAGGCGTGCCCGTAAACCCTCACCCCCAGCCCCTCTCCCTCATGGAGAGGGGTGAGGAAACCAGGGAGTCTCTCGTCTTTCTCCCCTCTCGCCATGAGGGAGAGAAAGGTCGGGGGAGTGAGGGTCAGTGCAAAAACGGACTTTGCAGGCGCGCCCTAACGCCGCGCGTTGGGCGGCTTGTTCGTCCCGTTCGGCGGCCTGTCATCGTCCGGCGTATGTGGCCGGACATTCGTCTTGTCGTCCGCGACGATGCCGCGCGGGATCTTCGGCATCTTGGCCGTGTCTTCGATAGACCGCTCCGGCCTGGGCAGGATCGGGTTGGCGCGCGTGGGCGCAGTGCCGGTGTCTTCCCAGGCGGGCGGCTTCTTCAGGTTGGTCGGGTCTTCATCTGGCGAGCCGGCAGGCGGCGCAGCGGGCAGCGCGGCAAAGGTGGCGTCCGGCGCAAATTCCGCTTCGGCGGCGCGCGGTGCAGGCCCCCGGCTGGTCGGCGCGCCGGTTGGCGCGGTGGGAATACGGAACTGGCCGGTGGGCGGCCCGTCGGGCGTGTGCAGCTGGCCCGTCTGCGGCGCGTCCGAATTGCGCAGGCGGTCCGGGAAGTAATACACCGGCGGCCAGAGCGGCGCATCCGGACCGGCGCTGCGGCCCCGGAACACGGCCAGCATCATCCACGCGATGAGCGCCAGCGCCACCGCACCACCCACGATCACGATCAGCGTCGTCGTGTCCATTGCCCGGCCTCCCCCATCCGCACCCAGAATCATGATACCAGATTCGCGAAAATGCGGGACAGCATCCCTCTCAGCTCTTTGCCCGATAATGCGCCTGAAGGCTTCGCGCCCGAAGCGGCTTCTTCTTGAGCGCGGCGATGCCCTGCACGCTGGCCGCCGCCGCCGAAAGCGTAGTGATGATCGGCACGCGGTACTGGTAGGCGGCGTTGCGGATGGCCATGCCGTCCCGGTGCGCCTGTCCACCCAGCGACGTGTTGATCACCATACGAATCTGGCCGTCCCGAATGGCGTCCACGATCTCGGTTGAGCCTTCGCTGAGCTTGCGCACACGCTGTACAGGCAACCCGGCCCGCTCGAAGAAGCGCGCCGTGCCCTCGGTCGCCGCGATAGTGAAGCCCAGCCGCCACAGGTCGCGCGCCAGTTTCGCGGCGGCGCTCTTGTCGAAGTCGTTGACCGTGATCAGGACCGCGCCGTCCAGCGGGAGCGCCATCTCCGCCGCGATCTCCGCTTTGGCGAAGGCGTGCCCGAAGGATGAGGCGTGGCCCATCACTTCGCCCGTGCTGCGCATCTCCGGGCCGAGCCGCGCTTCTCCGCCGGGCAACTTGCGGAAGGGCAGCACCGCCTCTTTGACGAAGAAGCCATCCACCGCCGGTTCTTCGGTGAATCCAAGCTCAGCGAGCGTCTTCCCGGCGGCGATGGCGGCGGCGTAGCTGGCCAGCGGCGCGCCGGTCGCCTTGCTCACAAAGGGCGTGGTGCGGCTGGCGCGCGGATTGACTTCCAACACGTAAACCACGTCGTCCTTGATGGCGAACTGGATGTTGAACAGGCCGCGCACGCCGAGCGCCAGCCCGATTCGCTCTGTGTAATCGCGAATCTGGTCCAGGTAGTAGTAGCTGATCTTGTACGGCGGCAGGACACAGGCGCTATCGCCGGAATGCACGCCCGCCTCTTCGATGTGCTGCATGATGCCGCCGATGGTCACGCGCTCGCCGTCGCACAGGGCGTCCACATCGACCTCGAAGGCGTCATCGAGGAAACGATCGATGAGCACCGGGTTGCCGTCCCAGGCGATGTCGTCGCCAGAGAGCAGGGCGTGCAGCGCGGCGCGGTCGAAGCAGATGGCCATGCCGCGCCCACCCAGCACGTAACTGGGCCGGACCAGCACCGGGTAGCCGATGCGCTCCGCCGCGTTGACCAGCTCTTCGCGGCTGCGTGCGGCGAAACCTTCCGGCTGCGGGATGTCCAGCGCGGTCAGGAAGGCGTTGAACTTCTCGCGATCTTCCGCCGTCTCGATGGCTTCGATGGGCGTGCCCCACAAGGGCGCGCCCGCGTCGTGAAGCTGCCGCGCGATGTTCAGCGGCGTCTGCCCGCCAAACTGGACCAGCACGCCGTCGGGCTTTTCCTTGTCGATGACGTTCATGACGTGCTCGAAGGTGAGCGGCTCGAAGTACAGCCGGTCGGCGGTATCGTAGTCGGTGCTGACCGTCTCCGGGTTGCAGTTGACCATGATCGTCTCGTAACCCAGGTCGCGCAGGGCGAAGCAGGCGTGCACGCAGCAGTAATCGAACTCGATGCCCTGCCCGATGCGGTTGGGTCCGCCGCCGAGCACCATCACCTTCTTGCGGTCGGTGGGCGCGGCTTCACAATCGCGCTCGTAGGCGCTGTACAGGTACGGCGTGAAGGCTTCAAATTCCGCCGCGCAGGTGTCGACGCGGTAGAAGTTGGCGGCGACGCCGTGGCGCAGCCGTTCCGCCCGGACCGTCGCCTCGTCTGCGCCGAACAGGGACGCCAGATGCCGGTCGCTGAAGCCGCTCATCTTCACGCGCCGCCAGAACGCCGCCGGATCGGGATTCTCGGTCTGCACGTCGTACAACGTATCGTCGCGCAGGCCGTCCGCCTCGATTTGCAGGGCGCGCAACTGGGCCACGAACCAGGCATCGTAGCCCGTCAGGCGCGCGATGCGCTCATCGGACTCGCCCCGGCTCATCAGGCTGGCCACCTGGTGCAGGCGCTGCGCGGTGGGCGTGGTGAGCTGCTCCGGCGGCACGTCGTAGTGCGGATCGTGCGGCTTGTAGCCAAAGCCGAACACGCCGATATCCAGGCTGGCGATGGCTTTTTGTAACGCTTCCGGGAAGGTGCGCCCGATGGCCATCACTTCGCCAATGGCCTTCATCTGCGGGCCAAGCACATTGTCCGCGCCGCGAAACTTCTCGAAGTTCCAGCGTGGGATTTTGACCACGACGTAATCGAGCGACGGCTCAAAGCTGGCTTTCGTCTTGCGCGTGATGTCGTTGGGAATCTCGTCCAGCGTGTAGCCGACGGCCACCAGCGCGGCGATCTTGGCGATGGGGAAGCCGGTCGCCTTGCTGGCCAGCGCCGACGAGCGTGAGACGCGCGGGTTCATCTCGATCACGACGGTTTCGCCATCCGCCGGGTTCACCGCGAACTGGATGTTTGCGCCGCCCGTCTCCAACCCGACACGGCGGATGATACGGCGGGCCATGTCGCGCAGGCGCTGGTATTCGCGGTCCGTGAGCGTTTGGATGGGCGCGACGGTGATCGAATCGCCGGTGTGCACGCCCATCGGGTCGAGATTTTCGATGGAGCACACCACCACAAAGTTATCTTTGCGGTCGCGCATGATCTCCAGCTCGTATTCTTTCCAGCCGATGACCGATTGATCGATCAGAATCTGGTGAATCGGGCTTTCGGTCAGGCCCACGTCGGCCAGCCGGCGCAAGTCATCCGGCGAGTGGGCCACGCCGCCGCCCGCGCCGCCCAGCGTGAACGAGGCGCGCACCAGCACCGGGTAACCAAGCCGCTCCGCCGCCGCCAGCGCATCGTCCAGGCTGGTCACGGTGGCGCTCTCCGGCATCACCAGCCCGATCTCTGCGATGGCGTCGCGGAAAAGCTGGCGGTCTTCCGCCACGGCGATGGCGTCCGCGTTGGCGCCGATCAATTCGACGCCAAATTCGGCCAGCGCCCCGTTGTGGTACAGCGCCATGGCCAGATTCAGGCCGGTCTGGCCGCCCATCGTGGGCAGAAGCGCGTCGGGGCGTTCCTGCTCGATGATCAGCCGCAGCGATTCGGGCGTTAGCGGCTCGATATACGTCACGTCGGCAAATTCGGGGTCGGTCATGATCGTCGCCGGGTTGCTGTTGACGAGCACGACGCGGTAGCCCTCGCGGCGCAGCGCCTTGCACGCCTGCACGCCGCTGTAGTCAAACTCGCAGCCCTGGCCGATCACGATCGGGCCGGAGCCAATCACCAGGATCGTATGCAGATCGTTTCGTCTGGGCATGGGTATCCGCTGCTTGTGAACCGAAGTGTGGGCCTGTCGCCACGATTGTACCCGTGTGGGCGCAGGCTTGACATGAGAACAATTGTTCGTATAATAAAGGGTGGGCAGAGGCTACTTCTTTTCCCCGCCTCTTCCACCCTTTGGAGGTGTACCGTGCTCGGTGATGTGAGCGCCATCGCCAACCCCGACGTGAGGATGTTTTACGGCCTGTATATCGCGCAGCGGCGCATCGTCCGCGACTTCTTCGTCAATTTGCCCGATGACAAGTTCGACTTTCGCATGGTGGACACGCCCGAACGGCGCTCCGACTCCCCACGCGAGAGCCTGGCGCACATCCTCGACGTGCAGCTCGTGTACATGGATGCCATCAAGACCGGCAAGCTGGACTTCGGCAAGATCGGGCAGGTCGACGCCAGCGCCAGCAAGGCGGAGCTTCTGGCCGAGATGGACCGCATCGATACGGAGATGGTCGAGTACATCACGCACCCGGACTTTAATCCGCACCAGCACGTCGAAGCGCCCTGGGGACCGATGACCGCCGGGGCGATGCTGCACGCCATGCGCGAGCATGACATCCTGCACGTCGGCTGGAATCTGGCCCTGATGGACCATCTGAACATGCCGCGCTTCGATTCGCTGAAGCAGTACTGGGGAGCGTGAGCGCGCCCGTCATGAGCTGACGCGGCGGCGGACCTCAATCACGTTGGGGAGTTGCTCGATCTTCGTCAGCACACGCGACACCTGCTCCAGGTTGCGCATCTCCATGGTCAGGTGGAAGGTGGCCACACTGTTGCGTGTGCTGATGTTCACGTTGGTCATGTTGATGCTCTCGTTGGCGATGACCGCGCCTACATCCCGCATCAGCCCTTCTCGATCATAGGCGATGATGATGACCGGGACCGGGTACATCTTCTCCACCGAATTGCCCCAGTTCACGTTGATCAGGCGCTCCGGCTCCAGGCTGCGGCTGACGTTCGGGCAATCGAAGCGGTGCACCGTGACGCCCTTGCCGCGCGTGATATAGCCGATGATCGGGTCGCCGTGCACGGGGTTGCAGCAGCGCGCCAGGTTGATCAGCATCCCGGTGTTGCCCATGATGTCGATGCCGTCCGAGGCGTTCACCGGGCGGTTGGCGGCAGGCGTCTCCGCCGTCGCGACCAGCTCGTCGGGCGGGTTTTCGCGCTCCAGCTTGCGCTCGTGCTCCAGCACTTTGGCGGCGATCTGCGCGCCGGTCAGGTCGCCGGAGCCGACGGCGGCGAGGAAGTCATCCGCTTTGCCGAAATTGAACAGCGCGGCGACGGCATCGCGCGGCATGGCGGCCAGGCCGAGTTTCTTCAGCTCGCGGTCGACCACATCCCGACCGAGCGTGATGTTCTTCTCGCGGTCCTGTTTCTTGAACCAGGCGCGAATCTTGCTCTTGGCCCGGTTGGTGTGCACATAGCCCAGGTCCGGGTTGAGCCAGTCCAGGCTGGGGCCGCCCCGCTTCGAGGTCAGGATTTCGACGCGCTCGCCGGATTGCAGCCGGTAGTCGAGCGCCACCAGCTCGCCGTTCACCCGCGCGCCACGGCAGCGGTTGCCGATCTCGGTGTGCACGTGATAGGCGAAGTCAATAGGCGTCGAGGCGCTGGGCAGGTCGATGATGTCGCCTTTGGGCGTGAAGACATACACCCGGTTCTGGAACACGTCAGATTTCATCGCGTCGACGAAGGCTTCGGCGTTCTGGTCCTCGACGGTGTCCTCGAAGTCCATCAACCGCCGCAAATAGCGCAGCCGCTTCTCAAATTCCTCGTCGCGCCCCGCGCCTTCTTTGTAGCGCCAGTGCGCCGCGATGCCGTATTCGGCGTTCTCGTGCATCTCCTGGGTGCGAATCTGCACCTCAAGCGTCTTGCCGTCGTCGTCCAGCACAGCGGTGTGCAAGCTCTGGTAAAAGTTCTCTTTCGGCGCGGCGATGTAGTCGTCAAACTCCGAGGGGATGGGATGCCAAATGCTGTGTACGACGCCCAACGCCTGGTAACAGGTCGGGTTGTCGGCCACGATGACGCGCACCGCCCGCACGTCGTAAATCTCCGCAAAGGGCACATGTTTGCGCTCCATCTTGCGGTAGATGCTGTAAATGTGCTTGGGACGCGCCGAGATTTGCGCCTGGATGCCCGCTTTGGCCAGCGCTTTCAGCAGGCGCGCCTTCACCTGCCCCATGTTGCGCTCGCGGTCGCCGCGCCGCTGGTCAAGCTGGCGGGCGATCTCGCGGTATTTCGTCGGGTTGAGGTAACGGAAGGCGAGGTCTTCCAACTCCCACTTCCACTGCCAGATGCCCAGGCGGCTGGCCAGCGGCGCGTAGATGTCCATCGTCTCGCGGGCCATGCGCTGCTGTTTTTCTTCCCTTAGATAACCGAGCGTGCGCATGTTGTGGAGCCGGTCGGCCAGCTTGATGAGCACGACGCGCACGTCGTTGCCCATCGCCAGGAAGATTTTGCGGAGCGTCTCGGCTTCGCGGCTGCCGGGCTTGCCGCCGCGCATCCCTTCCGTATCGTGCGGCAGCTTGTCCAGCTTGGTCACGCCGTCCACCAGGCGCGCCACTTCCAGCCCGAAGTCCGTTTCGAGGTCTTCCAGGGTGACGGTGGTGTCTTCGATGACGTCGTGGAGCAGCGCGGCGGCGATGGTGTGCGCGTCGAGCTTGAAGTCGCTCAGGATGTGGGCGACCGCGACGCAGTGGACCATGTACGGGTCGCCGGACGCGCGTTTCTGGTCGCCGTGGTAGTGCGCGGCGAAGCGGTAGGCTTTGACGACGAATTGCCGGTCGGCAGGCGAAAGGGCCGGAAGATTACTGAAGATCGGGTCAAGCTCCACTGGCGACACTTCAGCGCTTGCCGTGGTCATCGCTAGTCGTCCTTCGCCTTCAGGCTCTTTTCGTCGGTGAACGGAATCGGGAACGTACCGCCCAGCGGATGGCGAACGGGTCCTGCCCTGGCAGCAGTTCAACAGTGTTACTAAGTATAACGCAATTTCGTTCAGGTTTGGGGAATAAATCTGGTGAGGACGCCCATGCGATGCGCCCGGACCGGTCGTCCGCTCAACGCATACTGACCCGGCCAAGCGCTTCGAGCGCCAGCGCGGGCCGGTTGGTGATGATGGCGTTCACGCCCAGGTCGCGCAATTCGCGGATGCGGTCCGGCTCGTCGACGGTCCAGGTGTTGACTTGGTAGCCGTGTTTGCGCGCCCAGGCCATGTACTGGGCATCGATCATCGACTGGTGCGGGTGGCGCGCCTGGTGCGGCACGCCGAGCATCAGCCAGCCATAGCGCAGGTAAATCGGCTCGTCGGGCGAATACAGGTAGCCGATGGGAATATCCGGGGCCAGCGCGCGGAAGCGGCGCAGCGCCAGCGGGTTGAAGGACGAGACGATCACCTGGCTGCTCGCACCGTGGCGGCGAATCACGCGCAAGACGGCCTGCTCCAGCCCATCCGCGCGCCACGACGCGGTTTTCAGCTCGATATTGACGGTCATGTCCGGGCCGATGACTTCAAGGGCTTCGTCGAGCGTCGGGATGCGCTCGCCACGAAATTCGAGGTCAAAATGGCTGCCCGCATCGAGCGCCTTGAGCGCCTTCAGGTCCAGATCGCGGACCGGCCCGTTGCCGTCCGTGGTACTGTCGAGCGTCAGGTCATGGATGACGACGGGCACGCCGTCTTTGCTCAAAGACGTGTCCAGCTCAACGCCATCCGCGCCCTGCCGCCGGGCCAACTCGAAGGCGGCAAGGGTGTTTTCCGGGGCGTCGAAGCTCGCACCACGATGGCCGAGCACGAGGGGTGTTTGTTCCTGCGAATAGGGCCTACCAGTTGATCCCAGCGACATGCGAGGCGTTCCCGATCACCTTCAGGACACGAGACATTGTACTCCAGCGTGCTCTCAAAAAACGAAACGGCCCACACAACGACCGCCACACGTCAGATACGCTGGCGGTCGCGCGTGGGCCGCACGGCAGGCGGCAAACGCGGCAGAGCGCCCGCTAACGGATGCGCAATACCTGCCCGATGAAGATATGGTTCAGGTTCAAAATCCCGTTCAGCTTGGCGATGTCCCAGGCATTGCGCCCAAAGTAGTGCGCGATGGCGAACAGCGTATCGCCGGGCTGCACGACGTAATAGCGGCCCGACGGGCGCGGCTGCGGGCGCGGCTGCGGCGGGTACACGATTGCGCCCAGGATGGGGATCGTCAGGCGTTGGCCGGTGAAGATGAAGTTTGCATTGGCCAGCCCGTTGTAGGCCATGATCGCCTGGATCGAGCTGCCGAAGCGGACCGCGATGCTGCTCAGGTTGTCGCCCTGGCGCACGATGTAGTTTCGGTAGCCCACGACGTTGCCCAGCGGCAATTGCACGACGGGTGGAAACACCACCGGCGGCTGCACGATGGGCGGTTGCGGCTGGGTGGGCGGCGTGATGGGCGGCTGGGTGAAGCCCGGCGGCAAGGGCGGCGGCAGGCGCAGCACCTGTCCGACGAAGACCCGATGCACGTCATACAGGCCGTTGATGGTGGCCAACTCGCTCAGACTGACGTTGTAGCGCACCGCAATGCTGGACAGCGAATCGCCCGGCTGCACAACGTAAAAGCCGCTGGTCTGGCCCCCACCCTGGGCAAAGGCCGGAGCCACGAGTGCCAGGCTGGCCGCCACGACGAGACACGCGAGCACGAGGCTGGTGGGGAACAGAAGCTGGCGAGGCACCTTGCGCATCGGACACCCCCTGAACTGGATGGTCAAGCATCATTATAGCCGGATTGTGATTTTACGCTGCACCGCGCAACCGGCAAACGGCGGTGAGGCGCTAATGCGCTCCAACCTGTGATATGGGTTCGGTGCGGACAACGCAGCGGACAACGCAGGCGTTGTCCCTACGAGATCGCCGCGTAGGGACGAGGCCTGCCTCGTCCGCACACAGCCCGACCAGCGACTCCGGCCACGCAGCGGACAACGCAGGCGTGTCCCCATGAGATTGCCGCGTAGGGACGAGGCCTGCCTCGTTCGCACACGACCTGACCGGCGACTCCGGCCACGCACCAGGGGGTGAGGGTCCTAAAACCGCACGCGCAACGTTTTGATCTCGAATGGGCGAATTGGGAACGTCACCTCGTTCCCGCTCACGTCCACCGCGCCGATCTCCTGCTCGAACAGATCGACCAGCGCGGCGCGTTTGGGCGGCAGAGCAAAGCGCAGCGTCACCGGCCCGCGCTGGTTGTGCGCCTCGTACAGCCGCACGATCAGCCCGTCGCCGTCGTCCGCCGCCTTGACCGTCTCGACCACGACATGATCCGCATCCGTTTCAAGGAAAGACCAGCGCGCCGGCAGCGCCCCCGCCGCTGCGCCGTCGCGGCGCGCCACGTGCAGCGGCGCATTCAGCGCGTAGGCTTCGCGAACAACGCCCGCCGCGCGCCAATCGCCCGGGTGCGGGTACAGGCTGTACGTGAAATGGTGCGCGCCCCGGTCGGCGT
>JADZBY010000648.1 GCA_020851855.1 Anaerolineae bacterium | reverse complement strand
TGAGCGTGGCCGAAAACGTCGTGCTCGGCGCAGAAAGCACACTTTCGGGCCGCGAAACGCTCAGCCCGGACGAGACGCGCGCCGCCGGCTGGGCGCGGCTGGTCTGGGGCGTCTTCTGGCGGCTGCTGACTCCGGCCTTTGCCGTCGGGATCGGCGCGCTGGTCACGATGGTCCTGTTGCTGCTCGCCTTCAACATCGCCACGTACCTGCCCCAGGACCCGGCTTTGCAGTCCCGGCAGTTTCAGCGCCTGCCGCTCACCGAAAAAGCCGAGTTGGCGCTGGGCGAGCTGTATGCCCAGAACGCCGGCCTGACGACGGTCATGGTCTGGGGGCCGCTGGTGGTCGGGGCGCTGGCGGGCGCGGCGGCGCTGGTCCTCGGCGTGCGCCATGCCCGCAAGACGTGGCGCGGCAAGGCGCTGTACCCGGCAGGCAAGCTGCGCGCCGGCACGCTGGACAGCGTCATCGACTCGGTGGTCGATCTGGTCGGCACGGTCGGCGCGTCGCTCAACCGGCAGCGGGCCATCAAGCGGGTGGGTGAGCTTTCCCGTCGCTTCAACCTGGAAGTAGATGCCAGCGCCATTGTCGAAAAGCTGCCCGTCGGCCTGCAACAGCGCGTCGAGATCGTCAAGGCGCTGTACCGCAAGGCAAACATCCTGATCCTGGACGAGCCAACCGCCGTGCTGACGCCGCAGGAAAGCCAGGAATTGTTCCGCATCATGCGCGATCTGGCCGCGCAGGGCGTCTCGATCATCTTCATCACGCACAAGCTCAAAGAAGTGTTCGCCGTGGCGGATAGCATCGTCGTGATGCGCAACGGCGCAGTGGTCGGCCAGACCAGCCCGCGTGAGGCGACGCTCGAATCGCTGGCGGCGATGATGGTCGGGCGCGAGTTCAAGCTCTCCGTCGAGAAAGCGCCCGCCCAGCCGCAAGGGACCGTGCTCGACGTGCGCGACCTGAGCGCCATCGACGACCGGGGATCGATGATCGTGGATGGCGTGTCGTTCACGGTGAGGGCGGGCGAAGTGCTCGGCGTGGCGGGTGTGCAGGGCAACGGCCAGACCGAACTGGTCGAGGTGCTCACCGGGCTGCGCAAGGCAGCGAGCGGCGCGTTCAGCGTGAACGGCGTCGCGTGTGAAGGCTACGATCCGCGCGCCATCACGCTCACCAGCACGGCGCATGTGCCCGAAGACCGCCACCGCTTTGGCATGGTGAAGCCGTTCAGCGTGGCGCACAACCTGATCCTGAACCAGTATTTCCAATCGCCGTTTTCGACCTTTCCATCGCTGCGGCAGCTTCCGCTGGCGCTTCTCCTGTACCTGGGCCTGTTCGTGATCATGGCCGTGGCGATTTTTGCCGTGATCTGGCTGCCCTTCTACACGCAGCTTGAGGCGTCGCTGGGCTTGAAAGACCTTAAGCCGCTCGAAAATCCTGCCCCGTTCCTGTTCGCGCTGCTGCTCTCTCTGGGCGCGTCGATCCTGGGCGTGTTCGTTATCCACGGACTCGTCAGCCTCTTGATGCGGGCCATGCGCGAGAACCTGATGAGCCTACAGCCGGTGAAACCGGGCGAAGGCGGCCTGACAGTGAACGATGTCGAGGTCCGGCGCAATGCGCAGAGGCTCGTCAAGGAATTTGACATCCGCACGCCGTCGGTCACGGTGAATGCGGGCAATCTCTCCGGCGGCAACCAGCAGAAAATGGTCATCGCGCGCGAGTTCAACCGCCGCCCGCGCCTGCTCATTGCTGCCCAGCCGACGCGCGGCATCGACGTGGGCGCAGAGTTGTACATCCACGAGCGCATTGTGGAATTGCGCGACCAGGGCGCGGCAGTGCTGCTCGTCTCGGCGGAATTGGACGAGATCATGGACCTTTCCGACCGCATCGCCGTCATGTACAAGGGTCGAATCATCGACATCGTGCCGGGGTTGCCGCCCGATCCATCCGAAGAAGCTGTGCTGGACATGCGGCAGCGGTTGGGGCAGCTCATGGCGGGCATCCAAGCCAACGACAGTGCGCCCGCTGAGCCGCATCCAGTGGCGGATGTGCAGACGGCATCCTGATGGTATCCTGATCCTGAGCACTTCTTAAACGGGGTAGAGCGTGTCGGGCATGGACTTACCGTATTACCTGCAAAAGCTGCCGCCGGAAGGGCATGACGTGTTGCGCTTTCTGGCGCGTCGCGGCGGCGCGGCCAGCGTGCCGGAGATCGAGACGGGCGCGCGCCTCTCCAACCGCATGGTGCTGCGCACAATTCGCCGGCTGGTCAACGAAGGGCACGTCGAGGTGCGTGGCGGGCAGTATGCGCTGACCGGCGACGGACGGGCCGCCGCACAATATCTGGCCCAGCTTCCGGAGCCGGAACAAGGCCGCGAGATGACGGGGACGGGTGGGCAGGCCACGGAGACGCCGGACGCAAGACCGGACGAGGCGGCGAAGACAGCGCCGGTCGCCGTCGTGCGCCGCGTGGCCATCGTCATGCCCCGCCACGCGCTCGCCGGGACGAGCGCCACGCTGTTCTTCGGGGTGAATCCGCCGGAGATCGGCGCACCGCGCCTGTCCGGGTCGGCCCGCCTGGAGTTGCGCATCAGCGCGGTGGGCGGCAACCTGTCGGCCTTCAAGGTGGAAGTGACCGTGCCGCCGGACCGGGCTGCCGCTCCGGCGCGTGTGGACCTCGTCCCGGCGCAGGCGGGCCGCCCGGTCCGTATCCGCGTCGATGCGGCGCAGATCGAGGCCGACGGCTCGCGCCTGCCGCTGGGCGGCGCGTATTTCGACGTGCATGTGCCGCCCGACGCCTCGACCTACGATCCGACGCCCGCCGCCGTAGGCATGGACGTGCGGCTGGTGGGGTGAATAAATCCGTCTAGAGGCTGCTATGAACTCTACGCCTCACCCCCTGCCCCTCTCCATGCCTACCGGGGTCCCCTCTGGGGTGGCAGGCGTGGAAAGGGGCCGAGGGGGGTGAGGTCCGGGCGTTGCCTTCGCCTCTCTGGGCCATGTCCGACGTACGAAGTGCATGCCACGTTCTAGCTTCACGGGCGCGTCGCGACGCGCCCCTACATCAGCGGCGCGTGTAGGGGCGGCTCGCGAGCCGCCCGCAGCCGCGCTCCGAATCCAGAATCCACCAGCGCCGAGCGCGCTTCAGGGGCCGAGTTCCTTCTGTAGAAGCCCATCCCTGGCGGCCTTTCCCCGATCTTTTGTCCTCACCGGCCCCGCTGCGCTAAGATTCCCGCGCATCATCCGGCACGCATTCCATCCCTGACGAGAGGCTATGTCCCCTACTGCTGCTTTTGCCCGTCCGCCGGGCTTTTATGACCGCACCGCGCAGGAAAGCGCCGAGGCCACTGCGCTGACCGCTGTCCTGCAAGGTCTTATGGCCCGCTTCGGCTATCAGACCGTCGAGACGCCCATCCTCGAATACGCCGACCTGTTCTTGAGCAAGAGCGGCGACGAGGCCGTCAACCGCCTGTTCAGCTTCGAGATGTACGGGCGGCTGTTGTGCCTGCGCTCGGAGTTCACGCCCAGCGCCGCGCGCCTGTACGTCGAGCGCTTCCAGCACGAGCCAAAGCCTATCCGCTGGCAGTTCGCCGGGCCGGTCTTCCGCTACGAGACTCAGCGCAGCCAGTCGCGCCAGTTCACCATGCTGGGCTGCGAGCTGATCGGGCCGTCCGGCGTGGGCGGCGACGCGGAGACGATGGGGCTGGCCGCGCAAGGCCTGTTACACGCCGGCTTGCGCGACTGGACGCTGCACGTCGGCCACGTCGGGCTGATCGGGCAGGCCACCGACCGCTTCGGGCTGGACCGGCGGCTGCGGCGCTTCGTGCTCGGTCAGGTGGAGAACCTGCGCCGCGCTGACCGGGGCCGCGCCTACGTGGACGAGCAGATCGCACGCCTGTACGCCGGCCTGCCCGCAGCGGTTGACGCCGGACAGGCCGACTCCGCCGACGGCCTGAACATCGGGCAGGCGTTACGGCTGGTGCTGCAATCGGCGGACCTGGGCAGCGCCGGGTCGAGCCGGACCAGCGAAGACATCGCCCGGCGGCTGGTCAGCAAGGGGCAGCGCGCCACGCAGCGCGACGCCATCGCCGCCGCGCTCGATTTCCTGGAGCAACTGACGGCCATCGAGGGCGCGCCGGATGTGGCATTCCCGGCGCTTGAGGCCCTTCTGCCCGATGATCCGGGCGTGCGAGACACGTTCCACGCTTTTCGGGCGGCGGTCGATCTGCTGCCTGCCTATGGCGTCGAGGCAGGGCGCGTGCAGGTGCACATGGGGCTGGCGCGTGGCCTCAACTACTACACCGGCATCGTCTTTGAGCTGTACAGCAACGGCGTACAACTTGGCGGCGGCGGGCGCTACGACGAGTTGATCCGCGTGCTCGGCGCGGCCCAGGATACGCCCGCCGTCGGCTTCGCGTACCGCCTGGAGCGTATCCTGGCCGAATTGCGCCGCGATGGCTTCACGGTCCCGGCGGAGAGCGTGCAAGCGCTGGTCGTGCCGCTGGACGAGGCCGACGACGCCGAAGCGGCGCGCGTGGCGATGGCGCTGCGGGCCAACGCGAGCGTGGAGCTTTACGCGCCGCCCACGCGAAACCTGTCCCAGGTGCTCGCCCGCGCCAGCAAACGCGGCACGCCCTACGTCGTCATCGTCGGCGCAGAAGAACGGGCGCACGGGCAGGTGACGGTCCGCGACATGCGCGCCGGGTCGCAGTTTGCCTGCGCGACGGCGGATCTGGCGGCGCTGCTGGCTGGCGAAAACGGCGAAAGGACAGCGTCATGAGCGGCGAGACGGCGGCTCCGGGCCGCGTGACGATTGCCCTGCCCAGCAAGGGCGCGCTGGCCGATCCCACGCTCGACTTTCTGCGCTCGTGCGATCTGAAGGTCGCCAAGCCGAACCCGCGCCAGTACGTGGCCACCATCCCGGCGCTGGCATTGTTGGATGTGCTGTTCCAGCGGGTGAACGACATCGCCTACAAGGTCGCGGATGGCACGGTCGACCTGGGCATCACCGGGCGCGATGTGGTCGAAGAACTGGCCGGCGACGACGACGTCATTGTGCTGCACGACGATCTCGGCTATGGCGATTGCGACCTCGTGCTGGCCGTGCCGGAAGCCTGGATCGACGTGGAGACGATGACCGACGTGGCCGACATCGCGCTCGACTTCCGCGAAGGGCGGCGGCGCAACCTGCGCGTGGCGACCAAGTTCACGACGCTGGCGCGGCAATTCCTGCACGCGCACGGCATCCACCATTTCACGCTGGTCGAGGCGGAAGGCGCGATTGAAGCCGCCCCGACGCTCGGTTACGCCGACATCATCGTCGACCTGAGCGCGACGGGCACGACGCTGCGCGAGAACCACCTCAAGCCCGTCTCGGATGGCGTGCTGCTACAATCGACGGCGTGTCTGGTCGGCAATGCGCGGCGGCTGCGGGAAGCGCCCGAAGTGCTCGATACGGCCCACACGCTGCTCGAAGTCTTCGACGCGACGCTGCAGGGACAGAATTATTATCAGGTGAGCGCTAACATACGTGGCGAGACGCCGGAAGCGGTCGCGGAAAAGGTCGCCTCGCACCCGGTGACGCGCGGGCTGCAAGGTCCGACGGTCGCGTCCATCTACTCGTCGCGCACGGAAGAGGGCGCGCGTTGGTACAATGTAACAGTGATCGTTCACCGAAAGCAGATCATGGCCGCCGTGGCGCATTTCCGGAGCATCGGCGGCACGCAGACGACCGTGATCCCGGTGCGCTACATTTTCATGGAACAATCGCCCAGTTACCAGAAGCTTCTGGCCCGGCTGGGGCGCGGAAAGTGACCGCTCACATTTGATTGACATGTGGCCCGGTTCACGCTCAGCGTGCGCCGGGTCGGCTTGGCCATGCACTTACACACGGAGTGATGCAACCCATGTCCAACACACTGCCCATCCTGCCCACCAGCGTGATCGGGTCCTATGCGTGGCCCGCCTGGCTGCACACGGCGCTCGAAGCGGCCCAGCGCGGCGAGTACGGCCCGGTGGACATGCGCGAGACGCAGGATGACGCCGTCGATCTGGCCGTGCGCGAGCAGGAAGAAGCCGGGGTGGACATCCTCACCGACGGCGAGATGCGGCGCGTGGGCTTCTTCACCGCCGCGTTCTATGGCCACCTGACCGGCCTGCGCGACGTGCCGCCC
Source organism: Anaerolineae bacterium (assembly GCA_020851855.1). Taxonomy (GTDB): domain Bacteria; phylum Chloroflexota; class Anaerolineae; order Aggregatilineales; family UBA2796; genus JADZBY01. Next base: position 2,322 of record JADZBY010000648.1, on the reverse strand, counting down.
CAGCGCAGGGTGGGCATCGTCGGGCACGATCAGCGCGAAAGCTACGAGGTGATCGAGGCCATCGCCGCGCCGCGTGGCCTGGGCCTCGTGGACGAATACACCCATGTGCGCACCCGTACGACGCGCGCCATCAAGATGCCCATTCCCGGCCCGTATACGCTGGCGGGCAGGCTCAAGCCGGGTGCGATATACAAGGACCGCGTCGACGTGGCCTTTGCGCTGGCGGACATCATCAACGCCGAATTGAAAGCGCTGGTGGCCGCCGGGGCCGATTTCATCCAGGTGGACGAACCGTCCTACGCCGTGCACGCCAGCAGCCCGCGCACCTTCGTGGAGCTTTTCAACCGCAGCGTGGCGGGCGTGAACGCCAAGATCGGGATTCACCTGTGCTTCGGCAACTTCGTCGGGCGTCCGGTGGCGCGCCGCGCGTACCGCCCGCTCTTCCCGGACATCCTCGACGTGCACGCCTCGCAGTTTGCGCTGGAGTTCGCCAACCGGGAGATGGCCGAGATCGCGCTGTGGCAGGAATTTCCCAGCGACAAGGAACTCGCCGCCGGGCTGGTGGATGTGAAGAACTACTACTGCGAGACGCCCGACGAGGTGGCCGAGCGGATTCGCACCGCGCTCAAGTTCGTGGAAGCCGACAAACTGAGCGTAACGCCCGACTGCGGCTTCAGCCAGACGGCGCGCTGGGCGGCAAAGCGCAAGCTCGTCGCGATGGTCGAGGGCACGCGCATCGTCCGGCGCGAGCTGGCGGGCAACTGACGGCGTTTCTATGACCGTCGCGGCCCGCCCCTGTCAGATCGCCTCTCCCTCACGGTGAGAGGGGTTGGGCTGAGGGTTCAGGGTGTGCCCTGCGGCGCGGCGACGACCGGCTCACCTGCCGGTTTTGCCGCGCCATAGCCTTCGTACAGGTAGCAGCGCACCCAGCGGTCGCCGGGCAGTTCCGTGCGTCCGGGCATGGCCGTATTGCACACGTCCATGGCCCGGTTGCAGCGCGGCGCAAACGGGCAACCCGGCCCCAGCTTGGTCAGGTCCGGGATTTCGCCGCGAATCTCGATTTCCTGGGTGCGCAGGCCGCGCGCCGGGTCCGGCACGGACGCCAGGAGCATCTGCGTGTAGGGGTGCTTCGGATCGCGGATGAGCTGCTCGCTCTCCGCGCCTTCCACGATGTGCCCGGCGTACATGACCATCGTCTCGTCCGCGAAATAGCGCGCGCTGGCGATGTCGTGCGTCACATACAGGAAGGCGATGCGCTGCTCGTCGCGCAGTTGGGCCATCAGGTTCAGGATGCCGAGCCGGATCGACACGTCGAGCATGGACACTGGCTCGTCGGCCAGCATCACTTCCGGCTCGACGGCCAGGGCGCGCGCAATGGCGACACGCTGGCGCTGGCCGCCGCTGAGCTGGTGCGGGTATTTCGCCGCAAATTCTTCCACCGGCGTCAGCGCCACCCGCTTCAGCAGCGCGTGAATCCGGTCCTTGGACTCTGCCCGTGATCCCAGCTTGCCGTGGATGGCCAGCGGGCGGCGCAGATGGTGTGTGATGTTGTGGACCGGGTTCAGCGAACTGAACGGGTCCTGGAAGATCATCTGCACTTCGCTGCGGTACTGGAGCATCTGGCTCCGGCTGCGAATCTCCGTCGTATCCTGGCCCTTGAAGATGATTCGCCCGCTGGTTGGCTCGTAGAGGCGCGCCAGCATCCGGATGACGGTGCTCTTGCCGCTGCCGCTCTCGCCCACCAGCGCCGTGACATGGCCGGGATAGAGCCTGAACGAGGCATCCTGCACGGCCTTGACGATGCGCCTCGAAAAGAAACTCCCGACGTGGAAGTGCTTGGTCAGGTCGACGGCTTCGAGGATGGGGGCCTGGTTTTTACTTTTCATTGCCGTGCTTCTTCTGATCGATCAGGTGGCAAGCGCCAAAGTGCTTGGCCTCGACTTCTTGAAGGATGGGCTTCGATACGTCGCACACGTCGCGCATCATCATGTCGCAGCGGGGGTGGAACCGGCAGCCCGGCGGCGGCGTGACCAGGTCCGGCGGCGATCCGGGGATGCCGAGCAATTCCTGCCGCTCGCCGCTGATGGTCGGGAACGAGTTCATCAGCCGGACGGTGTACGGGTGCACCGGGTTGCGGAACAGCCGCTTCGACGGGCCGACTTCGACCAGCTCACCGGCGTACATGATGCCGATCCGGTCTGTAAATTCGACCAGCAGCGACAGGTCATGCGTGATGAACAGGATCGAGAAGCCAAACTGCTCTTTCAGGTCGCGGATTTCTTTCAAAATCTGCTTCTGCACCACCACGTCAAGCGCCGTGGT
>JADZBY010000647.1 GCA_020851855.1 Anaerolineae bacterium | reverse complement strand
TCGCGCCCTTCACGCAGGTCACCAAGCTGCGCGGCGATCACTACGCCATCCCGACCTCGATCCGCAACTTCGGGCTGTTCTACAACGTCAACCTGATGAAGGAAGCCGGTTGGGAAGAGCCGCCCGCGACCTGGGACGAGTTCGTCGAGGCGGCGAAGGCCTGCACCAAGTACGACGACAACGGCAACATCACCCAGGCCGGCTATTACCTCGACTGGTCGGGCGACGGCTGGAACTGGTGGCGTCCGCTGGTCCAGGCTTACGGCGGCCAGCCTTTCAGCGAAGATAACAAGAGTCCGCTGTGGACGTCCGAGGCAGCGACTCAGGCCTTCCAGTACATGCTGGACTTCACCCTGGTGCACAAGACCTCGTCGCCCGGCTTCTATGAGGGCGAGATGGAAGCCTTTGCCGCCGGGTTGAGCTGCATGACGCCGCAACTCACCTTTGCGGTGGGCTTCCTGCGCGACAACGCCGCGCCCGGCGTGGAATGGGCCGTCGCGCCCATGCCCGAAGGCCCGGCTGGCCGCTTCACCACCGGCTCATCCTGGCCGCTGGCGCTGACGGCGAAGGCCCAGGATGACCCGGCCAAGCTCGAGGCCGCGACCAAGTTCCTGATGTACATGACCACCGCCGACGCCCAGGAGCGCTACAACGACGCGACCGGCGAGCTTCCGGCCCGCCTGGACATGGTCAGCCTGCCCAAGTACGCGGAGAACCCGGCCCTGGCCCCGTTCATCGCCCAGCTTGAGCAGACCAACGGCACGTTCTGGGCCGACGAGCTGGCCGAGCGCCAGTGCGCGGTCGATATGTACGACGCCGTGACGGTAGGCGGCATGGATGTCGCCTCGGCCCTGCAGCAAGGGCAAGACTGCGACCAGGCCGTGCGCGACGCCTTCTTCGCAGACTGGTAGTTAGAGGCCCTCACCCCGGACCCCTCTCCACGTTGGAGAGGGGTCCGGGGTGAGGGTGTGCACACATACCCTGACACGGATACGAGAACGATGCATTTGCGGGGCGAATTATGGTCGTGAAGAGCGGACCGCTGCCAGGCGCATCCTCTAACGCGCGCAGATGGCTGCCGGCGCGAAGGCTGACCCTCTCCCAGCGCAAAAAAGCCTGGGCCTACGTCTTCGTCGCTGCGCCGTTCATCTACTTCATGCTGGTGAACTTCTCTGCGATGTTCAACTCGTTCCTGTTCAGCTTCCAGGACTACATGACGCTGCGCGCCGACCGGTCCTGGGTGGGGCTGACGAACTACCAGAACGTCCTGCGCGATCCGATCTTCTTGCGCGCGCTGCAAAACACGATTGTCTTCGCCCTGGTGCGCGTCCCGATTCTCACTGTGCTATCGCTCGGCATCGCGCTCCTGCTGCGCAGCATCCGCCGGTTCAAGAGCTTCTACCGGATGCTGTACTTCATGCCCTTCGTCACGTCCGGCGTGGCGATTGCCTGGGTGTTCAAGTTCCTGTACCTGCCCAACTTCGGCCTGTTCACCGCCCTGTTCGATGCGCTGGGCGTGCCGCGCGTCTACTTCCTGGGCGATCCGCGCACCGCGCTGGCCTCGATCATCGCCGTCACCGTCTGGGCGGGCATCGGCTATTACACCATCATCTTCCTGGCCGGGCTGGAAGACATCCCGGTCGAATACTACGAAGCGGCGATGGTCGATGGGGCTAATCCCTGGCAGCGTTTCCGGCGCATCACGCTGCCGCTGCTCAACCGCACCATCGTGCTCGTCGTCGTGCTGTGCATGATCTCGTCGTTGCAGAACTTCACCTACGTGCGCCTGATGAGCAAGGATGGCTTTGGCGGGCCGGTGAACAGCACCGTCACCATGTCCCTGCTGATCTATAAAGAAGCCTTCTTCTCGCTGAATATGGGCAAAGCGTCCGCCATTGCGGTCCTGTTCTTCATCATCGTGTTGATCATCACGCTCGTCCAGCGGCGGCTGCTTGCACGGGAGTACGACTAATGCGCGCTCAAGCTCAGGTTGCGCCGCGCCGCATCCAGCCGCTCAAGCTCATCCAGTATGCGCTGCTGACGACCGGCGGCTTCATCATGATCTTCCCGTATCTGTGGATGGTGTCCACGTCGTTCAAGGCGAGCGGCACGTGGTACAACATCAGCCTGATCCCGGAAGCTTTCAGCGTGGAGCACTACCAACGGCTATTGAGTTCCAGCCTGCTGCCGCGCTGGTATCTGAACACGATCATTGTGGCCACCGTCGCCACGGCGAGTGTGGTGTTCTTCTCATCGCTGGCCGGGTTCGTTTTCGCCAAGTACAGCTTTCCGGGCCGCGAGATCATGTTCACGCTCATCCTGGCCACGATCATGATCCCCACCGAGATGCTGGTCATCCCCTGGTACGTGGGCGTGGCCGGGCTGGGCTGGATCGACTCGATCCAGGGCATCCTCTTGCCGAGCATGTTGACCGCGTTCGGCGTGTTCGTCATGCGGCAGTTCATGGCCGGCATCCCCGACGAGATGCTCGACGCCGGGCGCATCGACGGCGTGTCCGAGTTCGGGCTGTTCTGGCGCATCTGCCTGCCGCTGGCGCGCCCCGCCGTGGCCGTCGTCGCCATTTTCACCTTCCTGGGCCACTGGAACGACTTCCTGTGGCCGCTCATCGTCACTAATTCAGACAACATGCAAACGCTACAGGTCGGCCTGTCGCGCCTGTCGTCTCTGGAAACCGGCGCCGACTGGGGCGGCACGATGTCCGGCGCGGCGTTGGCCAGCATTCCCATGTTGATCGTGTTCCTCATCTTCCAGAAGCAGATCGTCCGGGGCATGAAGCTGACCGGCCTCAAGGGCTAGATCATGTTGTGCATTTTGAGCCACTGGCCCGGAGCACAGCAGATCAGCGCGCTTGCCTCACCCCCGGCCCCTCTCCACGCTTGCCACCCCAGACGGGACCCCGGCAATCGTAGAGAGGGGAGCCTTGTTC
>JADZBY010000646.1 GCA_020851855.1 Anaerolineae bacterium | reverse complement strand
CGAGATCGGTGAAAATCACGCCCTGACGGCGAATCTCGTCCGACAGTGTGCTTTCCACGATGCGGCCATCGACGGCGCAGATCAATCCGCCTTGCGCGTCGCCGATGAGCGGGGCGCGGTTCTCGGCGGGGATGCTCTCCAGGCCGGCGCTGCTGCCGTTGACGATGGCGCTGGCCGAATCCCAGCGGATGCTGGTGTAATCGGTGCGCCGCCAGTCTTCATCCTGGAGCGAGGGCATGGGCATGGCCGAGTACAGCTCCCACGCCGTTAGCCGCGCCTGGACCAGCCATTCCGGTTCATTCTTCGCCGCGCTGAGCGCCTCGACATCGGCGTGGGTCAGCACAGGCGCTTGAGTTTTGGTGCGGGTACGCAGTGCCACGTTTCGAACACTCTCCGGGTGTGATTCTGTTGGAAAATGGGACCCTCGCCCCCGGCCCCTCTCGGTAAATGAAAGGGGTCGGGGGGCGATTCTCAGCCGACCGAGCCTTCCATCTGCAACTGCACAAGGCGGTACAGCTCGATGCTGTACTCGGCAGGCAATTCTTTGGCAATCGGCTCGATGAAGCCGTTGACGATCATGGCGTTGGCCTGGTCCTCGTTGATGCCGCGCGACATCAGGTAAAAGAGCTGATCCTCGTTGATCTTGCTCACCGATGCCTCGTGGCCGATGGTCACGTCTTTCTCGTCAATCTCGATGTACGGATACGTATCGGTGCGGCTCTCCGGGTCCATGAGCAGCGCGTCGCACACCACATTCGACTTCGCGCCGGTCGCGCCCTCGTGCACCTTGAGCAGCCCACGGTAGCTGGACCGCCCGCCGTGCATACTGATCGACTTGCTGATGATCTGGCTGGACGTGTTCGGCGCGACGTGGATGATTTTGCCGCCCGCGTCCTGGTGCTGGCCCTTGCCGGCAAAGGCGATAGACAGCACCTCACCGTGCGCGCCCGGCTCCATCAGATAGACGGCGGGGTACTTCATGGTGAGCTTTGAGTTGTGCACAATGAAGCCCTGCGATACGAAATTGCCCGTGCCCTCGACCTCGATATCCCAAGTCGGCACACCTTCCGCCGTCGGCGCGGACACCTCGACGTTGGCGATCTCTACGTTGTCACTCAGATCGATGGTCGAACGACCCACCGCGCGATTCATTTTCATCTTCGGCGGTGTACAATTTGTCGCTTTGTCGCGGAGCGACTTGCTCACGAAAGGCAGCAGGCGAGGGTCGATCGGAAACTCCAGCCGGTACGCTCCATGTGCCGTCGTGACGTTTCCAGCGATCACCACCTGACGTGGTTGGTCGAATTCTGTATACAAGCGAGAGCTGACGCCCAGTGTTACCAGCAGCGATGCTACGTCTCCAAGCAGGGCACGATTGCTTGATTTCAGGCTGAAACGGCGCTTGCTTTCCACAAGCGCACCGTCGGCATCAAGATAGCCAGCGACGAAGGCCAGTCGCTGCGATTCGGGCACGGACCACGCCCATTCGGGTACGCGCTTGGTACTTGCCTTGCCAGTGAAGCCATTCAAGGCGAAGAATTCGGCTAGTTCTTTGCTATTCCATGCCAGATGCACGCCATCCGCGCGTACCGTCGGCTCGGCGTCGATGACAGTGGTCATCGTCTGCATCAGGTGGCTGCGCGCGCGGTCATTGACAGGCGACGAGAAGCCAACTTTCGCCCAGCGGATGACGCCTTCCGTCTGTCCCATCTTCACGTCGACGTTTCCATCGCCCACCCAGTAGCCGAACAGCCACATAAGGTCGTCGGTGGTAGTCTCCATCTGCGCCAGTTTGGATGGCCGGCTGCGTGTCATAGTCAAATCCGAGGCGTACTGGTTGTACGACTCAAACGATGTGCTCAGTCCGGGCAGAGTCAGGCGATGTGGACGCCCATAGTCCAGTGATGTGCGCGGGATGATAGCTTCTTTGAGCTGGTCGGCACGCACATAGCCCAGACGGTAGCGGCCCAACTTCTTCGGGCGCTCCGGATCGTACACATACGAATAAAACGGGTGATTGGCCGTCACGCGGAGTTTGCGCTCGCCCACCGAGACGGTATGCACTGGCTGGTAGCCAGAAAAGCGCTTGGCGTTCACCGCGCGGAAAACAAACTGCCCGGCGCTCTCGTCGTATGACAGCACCTGGTCGCCAACTTCGACCTGTTCGATGGGCTTGATGCCTTCAGGCGTGGTTACCGTCGAGCCTTCTTCCAGACAGCCCAGATTCGCATCCACCCATTCCATCACCGCGCCTTCGTAGGCCATCGCGCGCTTGGTGACGAGATTGTAGACGTTCGGACTCCAGTTCTGGATGGTCGTGTAGCGGCAGCGCGCCCCCTTCTTGACGATAATCTCCACGACAGCGCTATGGAGACTATCAGAACTATAGGTCGGCGCGGTGCACCCCTCTACGTAATGCACCGATGCGCCCTCGTCCACGATGATCAAGGTGCGCTCGAACTGACCCATGTTTGCCGTGTTGATGCGGAAATACGCCTGAAGCGGCATCTCGACGTGCACGCCCTTCGGCACGTAGATGAACGAGCCGCCTGACCACACCGCGCTGTTCAGCGCCGCGAACTTGTTATCCGTCGGCGGGATGACCGTCGCCCAATACTGCTTGAACAGGTCCGGGTGTTCACGCAGCGCCGTATCCGTATCGACGAAGATCACGCCCTTCGCTTCGAGGTCCTTCTGGATGGAGTGGTAGACCACCTCGGACTCGAACTGCGCGCCCGCGCCGGCCAGGAATTTCTGCTCGGCTTCCGGGATGCCCAGCCGGTCAAAGGTGTACTTGATGTTCTCCGGCACATCGTCCCAGTCGCGCATGGTGCGGTCGGTGGCGCGCACGTAGTAGTAGATGTCGTTGAAGTCGATGGTGTTCAGCAAGCCGCCGCCGCCCCACTGCGGCATGGGCTTCTTCTGGAAGATGTCCAGCGCCTTCAGGCGGAAATCGTGCATCCACTGCGGCTCGCCCTTCAGCGCGCTGATCTCGGCTACCACCTCGGCATCCAGGCCCTTGCGACTCCTGAACGTATAGTTCGAGTCCTCGACGTGGAAGCCGTACTTCTCTTCGTAGTTCTCTTTGATCGCGGCAAGTTGCCGGTTCTGATCGGATTCCGTCATGTCCTGATCCCTCATGAACGCTCGTCCGTCGCGGACTGTGAGTAGGGCAGGCAGGGCTTTTAGCGCTCGACCGTGGCGTACTTCTCCGCCACCCAGTCGTAGCCCTGCGCCTGGATTTTCTCGGCCAGATCAAAGCCGCCCTCTTCTACGATCCGGCCATCGAACATGATGTGCACAAATTGAGGCCGGATGTAGTTCAGGAACTGCTCGTAGTGCGTGATCACCAGCACGCCGAGGTCAGGCCCGATGAGCGAGTTCACGCCGTCGGCCACCACGCGCAGCGCGTCGATGTCCAGGCCGGAGTCGGTTTCGTCCAGGATGGCGATCTTCGGCTCCAATACGGCCATCTGAAGGATTTCGGCGCGCTTCTTCTCGCCGCCGGAAAAGCCCTCGTTCAGGTAACGCGCCGCAAAGCTGTTGTCTACCTTCAGGAAGTTCATCTTGCCGGTCAAGAGCTTGCGGAACTCCGGGATGCTGATGCCCTTGTCGTCGGGATTCACGTCCTTGCGCCGGGCATTGATCGCCGCGCGCAGGAAATTGGCCACCGTCACGCCCGGCACGACGGTCGGATACTGGAAGGCGAGGAACAGGCCCAGCCGGCTGCGCTCGTCCGGCTCCAATTCCAGCACATCCTGGCCGTCAAAGATGACCTGGCCCTCTTCGATGGTGTACAGCGGGTGGCCCATGATCGCGTAGGCCAGCGTGCTCTTGCCAGAGCCGTTGCGGCCCATCAATGCGTGCACTTCGCCTTGTTTCACCGTCAGGTTGACGCCCTTCAGGATGGGCTTGCCCTCAACACTGGCGTGCAGATTACGGATTTCCAGAACAGCACCCATCGGATGGATTTGCCTCCTCAGCAAATGGTGAAGTTTGGGACGTAGATTCGGTGCAGAATATCTCGTCGGGAGTATACCAAACCCGGCACAAAGTGTCAATAAAATAGATATTAATCATAATTATTGACATTTGCAGGCGATTGGACTACAATCCGGCCCAGAAGGGCAGGATAAAGATCAACCGTGGTGAAACTACCGATGCGCGACACCCGTATGGCCGTGCTGGAGAGCATCCAGCGTCAGGGCGCGGCCACCGTGGCCTCGCTTGCCGCCGAGCTGGGCATTTCCCCGATCTCGGTGCGCCATCACCTGACCGCTCTCCAGGCGGAAGGCATGGTCCAGGTCGAGTTGCAACGGCAGTCGGTCGGGCGGCCCCGGCACGTCTACCGCCTGAGCGAAGCGGCGCAGGGCTATTTCCCCAATTCTTATCACGTGCTCGCCGAGCGGCTGCTGGACGAGCTAAAAGCCTCGATGCCCGCCGACCAGGTAGCAGCGCTCATCGAGCGCATGGCCGCGAATACGGCGGCGCGTTATGGCACGCAGGACGTGGGCGGCACGCTTGAGGCGCGGCTGCACAAGCTGATCGAGATTCTGGGCGAAGAGGGCTTTCGCGCCGCCGTGCGCCGTGTAGACGCGGGCACGGTGCTGGCCGAATTGAACTGCCCGTATGTGTACGTCGGGCAGCGCCACCCGGAAGTTTGCCGCATCGATCATACCATCATCCAGTCGGTGCTGGGCCGCGACGTGGAGCGCACCTCGTGCGTCCTGAACGGCGACAAGTCGTGCACGTTCAGCGTGGCCGATGACCCGGCGCTGACCGCCGGTTGACAGACGCGCCGGATTGATCGAGAATGGCCGCCGTCCGAGCGGCGGCGAGTTGAAGGCAGCGATTTCGAAAGCCGCGCCGAGGCGCTGGAGCAGGAGACAGCAGTCGTGACGAACACCAACCCCAACGTGCAGGAGCTTGAGGCCATGAACGCCCTGCGCGAAGTAGTGGACCCGGAGATTGGCCTGGACGTGGTCGCGCTCGGCCTGATCCGCGAGCTGACCATCGAACAGGACAAGGCGCACCTGAAGATGATCCTGACCACGCCGTTCTGCCCCTACGGGCCGCAGATGCTGGAGATGGCGCGCCTGAAAGTACAGGAAGTGACCGGTGTGCCCACCACAGTGGAATTTAGCCCGGAGCCGTGGGACCCGTCGATGATCGAAGAGGGCGCGGCGCAGGATTGGGGTCTGTTCTACTAATACGCGGCGACTCCTGCCCACGAACAAGGGCGATCCGGCCCGGCGCGGCGAACCCACGCAAGAGCGTGCCCGCCGCGCCGGGCTTTTTGTTGGGTATCGTAGGGTCGCCGCGCCGCGCAGGCATGGTATGATCATGCGTGTACGAGGACGAACGAGCATGAGTGAACGAACGGCCCCGACCATCCAAATCCCCATTCCCAGGGACCTCATCGCGGATTTCTGCGAGCGGCATCACATCCGCAAGCTGGCGCTGTTCGGCTCCGTGCTGCGCGAGGATTT
>JADZBY010000645.1 GCA_020851855.1 Anaerolineae bacterium | reverse complement strand
GGCGTGATCTCCGCTTCGATGCCCGGCTTGGGTTGGCTCTGTTCGGGGAACGGCGGTTTGGGTTCTTCCTGTCGCTGAGACGTCATGCACACGCTCCTCAACTGCGCTTCACACGTCTCAGCCTAACTGATGAGCGCTAAAAAAGGTCGCAACACAACACAAAAGCGCCCTGCACGGGGCGAGGGCGCTCCGAGGATTTATGCGCTTCCAGGTGGTCTGGCTGGCGCGCTGTTCCCCCTCTCCATGCCTGCCACCCCAGCGGGGACCCCGGCAGTCCGAGTACATCCACTTGGTGAGGATTCAGGCTTGTATCCCCACCCCAGCCCCTCCCCCATAAAGGGTGAGTGGCTAAGAGAGCCGGTTTTCCCTTCCCCTCTTGATGGGGGAAGGGCAGGGTTAGGGGGAGTTCTTTCCTCGTTGTGGTCCTAGAGAGGGGAGTTCGCCGGTTTTACCGCCGCGTTCTTCCCCCTCTCTACGCGGTACTCCGCGTGGAGAGGGGGTCAGGGGGTGAGGCGCTTCACTCACCCGCCAATGCGCACGCTTCCGGACCCACGCTGGATGGCGTCCAGGCGCTGGCTGTGTCCGGGCGCGTGTAACAGGTGCACTGGTGGACGGGCAGCGCGCCGGCCTTCTCCGCATCACCGCCCCACAGCAGGAAACGCACGTTGATCACCACACAGGCAGCGCCGGGCGCGCTGGCCGGGTTGATACGGCGCGCGCTGGAGATGGCCAGCCCTTGTGCATCGCGTTCCTGCAAGACCCACACCCGGAAGGCGTCGTCGGGCACGTCGCTCCAGGTGATGGCGATCTCGCGCTGAATGGCCAATACCGCCACCAGGCACGGCGTCGAAAGGAACAGAAACCACAAAACGAGCAGCCCACCGCAGCCGATTCGCCGCAATATCTTTCGCACCGCATCTCCTCTCGTGCGCCGCCCGATTATACCCGCATGCCCGACCTGCGCCTGATCCGATTCCCGCCGGGATGGGGTAGAATTAGCTCAGGTTCCGGCGCACCCTGCGCCGCCCGCCCGTCCAGCCTCTGGAGAAACAACCGGCGATGTCTGAGAATAGATCGAGCGACGAGTTCAAGCAGAGCGCCTTCCGGGCCATGCTCACGGAAGCCCTGCTCACCTGGCCCAGCCTGGCCACCATCATCCTGACCATCCTGGCCTTCTTTGCCCAGGTGAATATCGGCATTCCCGGCTGGCAGCCCTGGATGTGGATCGCGGTCGGCAGCGTCCTGGAAGTCATCTACCTGACCGTGACCATGAGCGACCCCGCCGTGCGCGACCGTGCGCTGAACCGGATGCTCCAGGACCGGTACGACCCGCGCGACATCCGCAACTACAAGGCCCGCCAGAAGCTGCAAAAGGCGCTCGAATACAAGAAAGTCATCGACGAGTTCGTCAGCAAGCAGTCCGGCGCGATGAAAGTCGCCCTGCAAGACACGGCCACCGAGATCGAGGACTGGATCGCGCTCATCTACCGGCTGGCGCGCAGCATCGACACGTTCGAATCCAACACGATCATCGAGCGCGACCGCCGCGCCGTGCCCACCGAGCTTGCTTCGATGGAGCGGCGGCTGAAGCAGGAAAACGATCCGGGCGTGCGCGCCGAGTTGCAGAAAGCCATCGACATCCGCAAGGCGCTCGTGGCAGATTTGCAGCGCGTATCGAGCCTGCTCAAGCGCACCGAGATCAAGATGGACACCACCGTCGCGCAATTGAGCAACGTACACGCCAAGTTGCAGCTCATCGACGCGAAGGAGATGGACGGCGGGCGCGCGCAACGGCTCCAGGCCGAGATCCGCGAAGAGATCACCTCGCTGGAAGACATCGTGAGCGCGATGGACGACGTGTACTCGTACAGCGGCCTGGAAACTGCCGTTTCGAACCTTTCGGACCGCGTCGAAAGCGACGAGATGCGCGAGCTGCCGCGCGCCCAGGACGACGTGCAGACGCGCCGCGCCGGCGGATCGCAGTAGGCTCTGCCTTTGGACACGGATCGGGCGGCTCGCGAGCCGCCCCTACAGCGATACGCCGCCGTGTAGGGGCGCGTCGCGACGCGCCCGCGAATCTAGCCCGCGATCCTGGACTACGGACCATCAACGGCGACGTTCACCGGTCCGTCACTCCCCATCCACATCGATCCACGCCGCCTGCTCGCCGGATGCACTGTCCACAAGGCGCACGCGCGTATCGCTCTCGATGAGCGCCAGAAGCGCGCCATCCGGGCGAAAAGCGGCGGCGCGCACCCGTTCCGGCAGCCCGCCGTGAACGCTCACCGGCTGATCGGGCGTGGCCGTATCCCAGAACCGGATCGCGCCATCCCAGGCGAAGGTGACCGGCGATTCGCCCGACCACCCGCCAGCAATCACACGCGCCGGGTGTGGAAACGTGACCAGCGTCTCGCCGCCCGCCGTGCGCCACAGGCGGGCGGTATTGTCCGCCGCCCCGCTGAGAAAGCGCACGCCGTCCGGCGCAAAGGCGAGCGCCTCGACGTCCTCACGATGGCCCTGCGGACTGCCCAGCCCGGTCCACGCCGCCGTATCCCAGACCAGGACCTGTGCATCCGCCCCGCCGCTGACCAGCCGCGACGAGTCGCCATTGAACGCCACGGTCAGCGCACGCGCGCTGTGCCGGTCCAGCGTGGCGAGCAGCGCGCCGCTGGCCGCATCCCAGGCGCGCACCATGAGATCGTCGCCCGCGCTGGCGATGAACCGTCCATCGCCGCTCCACGCCACGCCGTTCACCGCGCCGATGTGCCCACGCAACGTGGCTGCCTTCGCCCCGCTGGCCGCATCCCAGACGCGGATCACGCCGTCGAAGCGCGCCCCGGCCAGCCGCGCCCCATCGGGACTCCAGGCCAGCGCACTCACGCCGCCCGTCTCGCGTGGGCTGTCTTCGAGGTACGCGCCGATTGCCGGATTGCCCGCCTGCCACTCAACCAGCCACACGCCCCGGCTCGCCCCGATGGCCAGCTGCGCGCCGTCCGGACTCCACGCCAGCGCGGTGACCGGGCCACGATCCGGCGCTGGCCCTGGCGCTGGCCCTTGCGCGCGAGCGCCTACCAGCGGAAGGCTGGACAGCGCCATGATCAGGGTCGCGCCCAGTGCCCCAACCCACGCCCGCCAGACGATGTTACACCTCATGCCATGCTCCCCGGTATAATGCCCGCCCGGAACGCTCTGATATCGTTCTGTGAGCCTTCACATCTGACCTCTCATCCTTGAAGAGAGATGAGAAACAGAAAGCCGGACTGCTTATGCGCACTTCCGCATCACACTCCCTTTCATCGCGGCTGACGATTGTACTGCTCATTCTGGCGCTCGTTCCCGGCGCTTTCCCGGCGCAGGCGCAAGGTCCGACCGCAACGCCGTGCGATGACGTGGCGGGCCGTTTGAGCCAGGAAACGTACTTCAGCGCCACGCTCGGCGGGGACATGTACTACGGCCTGTACACGCCGCCGTGTTATGACGCCACGGCCAACCTGTACCCGACCATCTATCTGATGCACGGCTCGGATGCGGTCGATGCCGACTACTGGACGCGGCTTGGGCTGGTCGAGGCGCTCGACGCCGGCATCGGCGCGGGAGTATTGCCGCCGGTCCTGGTGGTGCTGCCCTTCGGCGGTGAGATCGCCAACCTGAACCAGTTCGGGGCCGTGTCATGGCACAACATCTTCGTCACGGAGCTGATGCCCGATGTGGAGACGCGCTTCCGGGCCGACCCAGTCCGGGAAAAGCGGGCCATCGGCGGCATCTCGCGCGGCGGCTTCTGGGCCTTTAACATCGCCATGCAACGCCCGGACCTGTTCGCCATCGTCGGCGGCCACAGCCCGTTCTTCCACCTCGATCACCTGCGCAGCGCCAACCCGCTGTTTCTGGCCGATGACCTGCCGCCGGAGAACCTGACGGCGCTGCGCATCTGGATGGACGTGGGCAGCGACGACTACGCCGGACCGGCGGTCGGACTGATGCACGACCGGCTCGACGGACGCGGCATCCCGCACGCTTTCATCGTCAACGAGGGCGGGCGGCACACGCGGGATTATTGGGCGGCGCACGTCTTCGATTACCTCGTCTTCTACACGTCGGATTGGCTGCCGGATGGCAGCGCGGCGACCCCATCGCCCATGCCGACCACCACGAAGACGCCGGGCAAAGCGCGGCAGGCGACTGGGCTAACGCTCTTCGTCCCGGCGAGCGGCCCACGCAGCACGCGCATGAGTCTGCCCATGACGCGCCTGCAGGCCATCCACGACGGCGCACCGGATGACCAGCTCGTGCTTGATGCTGCCAGCGCCGACCGGCTCGCGGCGGCAGGCGTCACGCTCAGCCCGCAGCTCCGCATCGTGGAGCCGGACGCGCTGATCGCCATGCTGGAACGCGACCGGAGCCTGTTCACGCTGCGCGCCTGGCAGGACATGACGCCGCGCCTGCGCATGGTGCGTGTCGATGAGGTGGACGTGATTCACGGGCTGCTCAACGGCGACCTGGACGATTACCCGTTCGCGCTGCCCGGCGGCGGTGATGCCGGGTTCCGGGCCGACCGCCTCACCACGCTCATGTTCTCCGGCGTGACGGCCATCGTGCGCGACACCGCCTTCGCCGTGGACGCGAACGGCACGGCCTGGGCGGCGAGTGGCCTGCGCGGCATCACGCGGCGCGTCGACTTCTTCCACGTCAGCAACGAGGTGTCGTTCTACCCGACCTGCCCACAGGTCGCGGGTGGCCGCCCGCCGGGCGAGTTCTGCGCCAAAGATGCCTATCTCGACGTGCTGCGCGACCTGGGCACGGACATTGTTGATCTGTCCGGCAATCACAACCTCGACTTTGGCCCGGAAGCGTACCTGCGCACGCTGGAGATGTACCGCGCGGCGGGCATGGCCACCGTGGCGGGCGGCGCGACGCTGGCCGAAGCGCGCCAGCCGTTGGTGATCGAGCACCACGGCAACCGGATCGCGCTGCTGTCGTGCAACTGGTCCGGCCCGCAGATGGCGCTGGCCGCGGAGAGCGCGCCCGGCGCGGCGTACTGCGATGAGGCGTGGCTTCAAACCGAGATTCCGCGCCTGAAAGCCGAAAACGACGTGCTGATCGTGACTGTTCAGTACCGCGAGTTTGACCAGCACCAACCCACGCCGGGCCAGCAGGCCGATTTCCGCGCGCTGGCCGATCTGGGCGCGGATGTGGTGCTCGGTGCGCAGGCGCACCTGCCGCAGACCTTCGAGTTTTACCCGACCGGACGCGGCTCAACAGCCTTTCTGCACTACGGGCTGGGCAACATTTACTTCGACCAGACCTTCTTCTACATGCGCGCGTACCTGCCCGAACTATACGTCTACGACGGGCGACTTATCGCCCTGGATTTGCCGATCAGCATTATCGACGATTACGGGCGTCCACGGACAATGGATGCACATAATCGGGCGCATTTCCTGGGCCATATGGCATCCCAATAAGCTTGAAGGTGGCCATGTTATGTTTGGGTACTTGACAGGTTAGAAAAACGTGCCTATACTGTTGGTGAAGGTCGATTAATCGATCCCTTAAGGGGATCGCCTCGTACCTCACCCGATGGGGCGCCACACTCCGCAAGTGGCGCTTCCCGTTTCTATAGGCCACGACGCGCCGGTTAGCATACACCCAACAATTAGCAAACCTGTTCTAATGAACCTCTGGCGCAACGTTCCCGCCGCGTTTGCGTTCCTGCCCGCCGGATTGCGCCGCTTGCCGGGCGACTCTATAATTGGCCGCAATGCAGATCGGGCGGCAGGCGGCAACCCTTGCCTTGTGGAGAGGCGCAATTATGGACTTTTCAGACGTCAGCGCGCGATTCAAGAAGCAACGAGGCGAGTTCGGGGCGACGCCGGAACGCAACCACGAGGAAATTCGCCTGCTCCGCGCACGCATCCTCGGCGTGCTGATCCGCGACGCCCGGCTGTCGCACGGCAGCAGTGTGGCCGAGGTGGCCGAGAAGCTCCGCGTACCGGCCCAGACCGTCGAGGCCTGGGAACTGGGTGAGCAATCGCCCAGCCTGCCGCAACTGGAGATGCTGGCCTATTCCCTGGAAATCCCTATCAGCCACTTCTGGAGCGCCAAAACCTATGCCGCCGAGGACGCGGACAGCGCGCCGATCCCGACCGAGGAATACAACCAGCTTCGCGACCGGGTCATCGGTGTGCGCATCGCAGTGGCGCGCCAGGAAGCGGGCATGACGCCCGACGCGCTCGCCAAAACAGCAGGCCTGACGCCGGAGCGGCTCGCCGCCTACGAGCAGGGCCTCGCCAGCGTGCCCTTCCCGGAGCTGACCTCGCTCGCGGCGGCGCTGCGCCACCCGGTGAGCTATTTCCTCGAAGGCACGGGGCAGGTCGGGCGCTGGCTGGCGCTCCAGGAAGAATACGCGCGCTTCAGCAACCTGCCCGACGAGCTGCGCGCCTTCGTGGCCCAGCCGATCAACCAGCCTTTCATCGAGATCGCCATGAAGCTGGCGAAAATGCCCCTTCAGGACCTGCGCCTGGTGGGTGAGAAAATCCTGGACATCACACTCTGATTTCTGGAGGCGGAATGGCCAAGACGGCGAGCGAGATGCAAGAGCAAGGCATCGAGCTGTTCATGCGGCATGATTATGAGGCGGCGGCGGACGTGTTCCGGCAGGCGCAAGAGGCGTATCTGGCCGAGGGCAAACGCGACATGGCCGCCGAGATGCAGGTCAACCTGGGCCTGGTGAACCGCTCGCTGGGCAACTACGACACGGCGGTCGAACTGATGAACGCGGCGCGGCAAGTCTTCGCGGAGATTCAGGATCGCAGCCGTGAGGCGCAGGTCATCGGCAACCTGGGCGGCGTGTACATGGCCCAGGGCAATACCGAACAGGCCGCCACGCTGTACCGTGAGGCGGCGGACACGTTCCGCGACCTGGACGACAGCGAGCGCTATGGCCAGACGCTGTTGGCGATTGCCGATATCCAGTTCAAGTCGGGCAAGCTGATGCAGGCGGCGGCGACGTATGAGATCGCGCTGGATCACATCAGCGAGCCGAGCTTCCGGCAGAAGCTCATGAAGCAGATCATCGGCATCAAGAACAAGCTGGTGGGCGGCGGCGCGCCCGCTGCCGAGGGCGACGCGGAAGCGGGTACACCCGGCGACAAACCCGCCGACGAAGGCAAGGCGCAGTAACGCGGCCCGCCAGCGCGCCGATACCTTGTAGAGAATTGGGCGCGCATCATGGCGGCGGGCGCGTCGCGACGCGCCCCTACACGCCAGGGTATGGTAGGGGCGGCTCGCGAGCCGCCCACCGTCACTTCACGAATAAAAGTTGCGCCTGGACCTGAAGGTCCAGGCTGAACCTACGAAGCCCTGCGGGCTGAAGGCGTGCTTTAGCCCGCAGGGCTTTGTAGGTTCAGCGCGGTCGCTTCAGCGCCGGGCGCGCCAAACGACCCGCACCCAATCACTGTGTGAAAAGCCATCAGCGGCGGGCGCGCCAAACGACCCGCACCCAATCACTATGTGAAAAGCCATCACCACCGGGCGCGCCAAACGACCCGCACCCAATCACTATGTGAAAAGCCATCAG